>DAOSOK010000007.1 GCA_035373905.1 Candidatus Ozemobacteraceae bacterium
TCTTTTTAGGGCTGTATTTCAGAAGCCCTCATACACCACATCCATGGACTCTAACTCAGATTTTGTTCACCCCGGCAACGCCGCCCAGAATGAGATCACATGCATGCATCCCGAAGACTTCTTTTGACAGCGGTTGGGGGTATTGATAAGATGACCGACGGAATCGCCGCGCGAAATTTGCGGCCCAGCGCCCACCAGGATCTGAAAGGAGTCGTCATGAGCCAGTCGCCATCGCCCGCAGGCGGCGAAAAACCCGGTTTCGGGGGATTTTTCCAGGTCTATCTCCTGGCCGCAGTCATTCTCATGATCTATTATACGATCGATTTCCAGGTCACCGTCTCGCCGGCCCTTCCCGCACTGACGGCCCGGCCGTCCGCATCCCGGCCCCATCCTCCCCGCTTCCCCCAAGCCGGGCAAGAGTTACCCGTAGCCTCTTCATCCGTCGCCGGTTCCGTTCCCACGGCAGTATCGACGCCGGCTAGCGTCCTGCCTCAGGACCCTGCGTCGCCCGCGCAGCCGCACGAACCGCCAACGCCGTCACCAGCGCCGGCGTCCTCCCCGGCTCCGGAACCGGAACCCGCTCCCCCGGCCCCTCCTTCCAATTCTGAGCATCAGGCGCCATCCGCCACTTCCGAACCGACGGCTCCCGCCGGGCCGGAACGCACCGATGCCGCTTCCGGCGGTCTTCTGATCATCGACAATACGCTTCCGCTGGCAGAACCGGTGATTCCCGACGGAACGCCGGAACCGTCACCCGCGTCCCCGGAACCACCTTCGACTCCGGATGCACTCCCGGTCGCACATTTGGATGGCGCATCCCCGACACAACTTTCGCCGGCAAAGGACACCGAAGAACCGGCAACCTCGAGCAGCCTTCCGGAGGTCGGACAATGAACATCGTTACGGTTTTTTTCGGCGGCATGCCCGGCCTGATTCTCGCCCTGTCCACCCTCATCATTGCTCTCGCGCGACCGGGTGTCCAGAGTTGTTCCATCGCCCTGATTCTGAACGTTCTCGTGGCAAGGCTCGTTCACAAAAATACGCTGCAGGATGGCCAACCGGCTGGCCCCTTTCGGCCGATGTTCGCCGCAGCCGGATATACCGCCATCGCCGGAGCCCAGTATTTCAAGCTTTTTTCCCTCCCGTTCGGCAGCCCGTTTTTTCCGTTCAACTACCTGACGATCCCATTCATCTTCATCGCCGTGATCGGCGTCCATTGGGTGAATCGCCAGCGGCATGACGCCCAACTCAACGGGTATGCCCTGAAAACGGCGCAATGGCTGAGGGAAGATCTGCACGTCGCCGAAGTCGAACGCGGCTTCATCTGCCTCGGTGTGACCGGAACCATGTGGACCATGATCCTGGCTTCATGGGCGCAGGTATTCAAAAACCCCGCGCAGGGCTGTTCCATGTGCTTTGAAATCTCGTCGCTTCATATCATCGTTTTCATGGCCCTCTATCTCCTGCCCTGGCTCTGTTTTGCCTGGTGGGTCGACGAGAAGGCGGTCAAGCGCGGCATTTACACCGGCGTCGGCATTTCCATCACCGCAGCGCCGCTGGCATATACCTGTTACTTTCATTCGCTGAAAGCCCATGACTGGTGGCGTATTCTGCTTCCTCCGGGAGCCAACATCACCGCCATGACGGTATTCGTCCTGCTCTGCTTCGGCATCTGGTGGATACGCCAATCCGCCGCAACGACGGGCCGCGGCCTGCTCAGCGGCTTCTTCGCATCGGTGATTCCGACGATCCTGCTGGCGACCGGCGCGTTTTTGACGCTGGCCTGGCATCCAGCCCTCCGGAGCATGTCTCCCCAGGCGATCACACCTGAAATCCGCACGATCGCAACGTATCTGCTGTCCACACGGCTCTTCATCTTCAGCGCCGTACCGTTGGTCATCGTTCTCTTCTTCGCCACCCTCGGCGGTCTCCGTGCCGGCGTCTCCTCGCGGGAGATCGAAGACGATCCGAGCCGTGAAAACGATGCCGTGGCCGCCTCCAGTTCGCAGACCCTGACAGTCCTGCTAGGGTCCCTTCTTCTTGCGGCTCTCGTCACACCGGTTCTGGGCCAGTTGACACTGACGGGGCAGGATGGCAGCATTCCGCGCCCCCTCCCAGGTACCCTCCTGTCCTGGCTCGGCTATCTGCCCTTGATGCTCACCAACGTCTTCATCTTCAGCGGTCTCTGGACCAACGGGCGATTCATCGCCCAGGCCGCCCGGCTGCCCCATCCCCGGATGGCAGGCGCCATGCTGTTCATCCTGCAGGCGATCCTGATCTGGGGATTCGACCCGAGCCGGCAGCTGATCGCCATTTTCGTTCTTGCGATGGCAGGTCTCCTCCTGCTGAAGAAGCTGTTCGGCAAACCCCTGCCCGAAGTCAGGCGTTCCGTGCTCGATTACCAGCGCTTCGTCCTCTGGAGCTGCTTCCTTGGCATCCCCGTCGTTTACCTCGCGGGAATCGCCCTCTTCACGATCCCGATCGAACACAATCAACTCGATTTCATCCTGCGAACCCTCTCCTCCGGGCCTCTCGCCACTGCATTCCCGACCTTCTGCGACCAACTCAGACCCGAAATATTCTGGACAGCCCCCATGGCCCTTACCGCAGGAATGGGCCTCATCGGACTTCTCGGCATGCCGTTGCTGACCCTGCCCCTGTATCTCTACCCGATCTTCAAGGATCGCAAGGCCGCCGAAGCGGCCCGGCAGGAGCAAGAGGCCGCGGCGGCAAGCTGATTTCTTCCCCGTTCACGCACGTTCGGCCGGTAACATTCCGGCCGAACGTCGTCTTATCGGGGTCTGAAGAACGCTCCCCCTCCCTTTCGATCTGAACATGCCGGGAGCGAGAGCCTCGCGAGCTTCGACGGGCTCAGCGCGAAGTGGGCTTTTGTCAGCCAGGTCTCAATCTTCCATTGTCTCAGACATGAACGGTGTTCTGCCTGTTGAAATAGGCCATCGCACGGTCATGGTCGCCGTCCATGACGACCGACATCGTAGCCCCGTTCGCCACCGCCGGAACATGAATCACGCGCACGACGGAGTCGAGCACTTTCGTCACGGTCTTGCTCACGAACCGCTTCAAGGCGTTCGGCGAGTTTCGGAAAAACTCCTCGTTGAAGAGATTGCCGCTTTCGTCTGGATATAGCGGGAGATATCGGATATTCGCCTCGACGAGATCCTGGAAGAAATGCGTTCCGAAGGAGAGGTCAGGTGTGTAACCGTGCTTGCGCCGGGCGATTTCGATCATCATGGCGGCGTTGTTGATGTCGCTGTATCCGACCTTGACGCCAAGTTTCACGTCGCCCCTGCTGCCCCAGCGGCCAGGCCCCATCAGGATGAATTTCCGCTCGGGCAGCCGCTGGTTCAGCTCGCTGACCAGGTGCCCGACGTCGAGCATCTCGTCGAGCGTCGCGAGGCCGTCGTAGCCGGTGGGGTCGACGTACACGACATACTCTATGCCGTGCAGAACGGCGGACGTGACATGCCTGGTCGCCGTGAACAGCCTGTCTTCATGCAAGACATCGTTCGGCATCTGGATCGAGACGTTTCCGTCGGCCTGGCACTGAGGTCGGCACTGGAGCAGATACAGGGTGTGCTGATCCTCACCGGCGGCGAATTCGATATCGACCGGCCAGCCGAGAGCCTCCTTCAGGATCCGGAGGATGTCTTTGATCTCCTGGAGGAACGGGGTGTTCCGGAGCAGGTTTTCGAACGTCAGAACCGGCGTGCCGGTCTTGAGATTCGTCAGGTTTCCGATCGGCGGGTACAACTGCCCCTCTTCGTACATCGAGATCAGATACGGCAGCATCGGGACATCCGACCCGAAATCGCGGACGACCTGCTCGAAACTGATGGTCTCGAACCGGCTCGTCTCGAGATTCAGCACATCGATGTTCTTCTGCGCGTAGCGTAACATAGCATCAGGTGTAATATTCACGCGCAACCCCGGCTGGCCCGGACAGATCAGCATCGGGAAATCCTCGCCCATGCGATCGACCGCGCGGGTGCCGAGGCCCGCGACGAGCCGCACGATCCCGTCCTCGCGCCTGATGCGGGGCGACCAGCGGAACTCGTTGTAACTGAACGCGACACCGGCGAAGGCAGGGAACCAGTAGTTGCCGACCCGCCGGCCGACGACCTGCTGGATCATGATCCCCATTTCCTCGTTGAAGTCGAGCAGACCTCGCTCGCGCCGATACTCGATCGGGTCAGGACCGAAGGTGCTGGCGTATACCTCTACGATCGCGTCCATCAGCGCTTCGAGGCGTTCCTTCTTCGTTCCCTGGTTCGCGACGAACAGGCTCTTGTATTTTCCTGCGAATGCGGAGCCCTTGGTGTCCTCGAGCAGACTTGAAGAGCGAACGATCAGCGGTGTTTCCCCGAAATCCTCGAGCGCCATCGTCAACCCAGAAATGATTTCCGGAGGCAGACTTGAGTTTTTGAAAATCTGGCCGACGTAGGCGTATTCCTGCCGAATTTCGGCCGGGTCGCGGTATTTGATCGTCGGCATTTCCTCGAGCGCGTTGTAATGCAGGAAATCGAGCACGCCGTCCGAGGTGATATACCACGTCTTCGGAACGGACAGGTTGCGGAGACCGATATTGTGCGCCTTCGCCGCCATGAGGATCTTCGCCGCCCGGAACAGGCCGGCGGCCTTTCCGCCCAGTTTTCCGTTACCCTGCGAAGGCCCGATCACGCGCGTCATCAGGTGCGCGAAATCGTTGACCGAGACGTAGTGCTTCAGCGTGTTGATGTATTCGAGATCCTCGCTGAAGAAGCGCCTCACGAGCGCAACCCGGATCCCGATGCGCTCCTCTCGCGAGAGATGCTTCTGCGCGCCAGGCTTGAGACAGTACCGGTGAAGCGCCTCGCTGATCTCCGCCAGCGAAACGTCGCGTTTTTCGGCGGCCATCGACAGGAAGCGGAACTGTTCCTGCTTCATCCAGAGGCTCATCATGCGCGAAATGTCCTGCGCGGAGAGCTCCTGCTCGGCGATGATAAACGTCTCGTCGATCAGCTCGTCCAGCAGCGACGAGTTCAGGCGGGGCATGGGCTGGTTGTCGAACGTGCCCGTCGCCGCCTGATAATCGCTCTGAGTTACGTTGAGCCGCTGCAGCAACTGTTCGACCTTCGTAACGTTCCGCTTGAACAGGTAGTTCATCATCTTCCGGCCAAGCCGGTTCAGCAGGGAGGGATTCGTCTCTCGAAGCAGATCCACGATGACCTTCCATTCGGGTTTCTGTTCTTTCACCGTATTCATGTTCGACTCCTGGAAAGATGAATGATGCGCCTTCATTCAGTCGGCCCACCCGTTTTTTCTGCGATATGCGGCCTGACGAGCGCCGCGAGCGGTTGCTGGAACAGCATCGAAACGACGACCGGCACGATCGTCAGCGTCGGGAAATGGCCGAGCGCGATGACGAGGCCGGCGCTGAGATTGCGGATGCCGACCGAGTAGGCGACGGCGGCCGCCGTTTTCCCGTCGTAGCCGAGTTTACGCGGAACGAAGGCACCGGCCCAGTATCCAAACGAGACGACGAGAAGGATCACCACGAGCAGGAAGCCCAGGCTGATGTCCAGGGTCACGATGGTCTGGCGGGTCGTGGCAACGTTGATGGCGACGACCAGGCCCAGGGCGACATTCGCAAACGGGCCCAAGAAGGGTTTGACGCGGGGATACAGGGAACCGCCCGAAAGGTCGTGCATCGTAAGCCCGATGAGGGAGGGAACCACGATCATCTTCAGCAGGTCGACCATGATGGCCGTCAGATTCAGCTCGATACTCTGCCCGAGAAACAGCAGAATGACCGCCGGAACGACGATGGGGCTCAGGAGGGTATCGAACGTGACCGCCGCCAGGGCTAACGCGACATTTCCGCCCGCCAGGCCCGTCCAGATCGCCGATGTCACGCCGATGGGGATGGCACCGCACAGAACGAAGCCGGCAATGACGTCGGCATGGCCGGGATACAGCAGGCGGCCGATTCCCCAGCCGAAAAACGTCACGCCGAGATGAAGCAGGGTGAGAATAACCAGAACCGGTCCCGGATGCGCCGCGATACGCGCCATTTCGCGCCAACTGCATTTCAGGGATGTCAGCCAGGTCATGAAGGCGAACAGCAGGGGCACCATCGTGCGCCCGGCCGCAAGACTGGAATGCGGGGCGAGATACCATCCGGCGATCATGAACAGGAAAACGCAGGCGAACAGCCATTCTTCGAAGAGGCCGTTGAAACCATCTCCCCATCGGCGCAGGGTTTGCAGCATATCTTGAAGGTGTCTCCCCATCCGCGCGTGCGTCTTCATCCGCAACCGTCGGCCGGCCGTTGTGCCGACAATTTGGCGGCGTTCAGACGCATCCGGTGCGGCCATCATCCTACCGCAGTCGGATTCCCGGCGCCAGAGGAGCGGATGATTTTTCCGCCGATTCCCGGCAACCCTTTTCAGAAAGGTGCCGGCCGGGTGGTTGGACGCAGAGATCATTTTGGGGTATAGTCGAATCACTCCAGCACAAGCCGAGGTATGTTCCTTGGACTGGTTCGCCCAGCTTGAACCGTTTTTTGCCGCCTGGTCTTATCTGGCTGTTTTTCTGGTCCTCATTCTCTGCGGGGTCGGTCTCCCCGTCCCGGAAGAGATCACCTTCATTACCGCCGGATACGTCGTCAGCCAAACCGGAGCGGATTTGAATCTGATGATCCTCGTCAGCCTCGTAGGCCTGATGATGGGAGATTCGCTGATCTACTTCTTCGGAAGTCATTTCGGGGTGGCAATCCTGAGTCGATGGCCGTTCAGAATTCTTTTCTCGGAAAAGATGCTGATCAAGTCCCGGACCTTC
Organism: Candidatus Ozemobacteraceae bacterium; assembly: GCA_035373905.1. Taxonomy (NCBI): domain Bacteria; phylum Candidatus Rifleibacteriota; class Candidatus Ozemibacteria; family Candidatus Ozemibacteraceae; species Candidatus Ozemibacteraceae bacterium. The sequence goes on from DAOSOK010000007.1 coordinate 6,838, forward strand.
TTCGACAAATACGGTTCCAGGGCCGTTTTTTTTGCCGGCTTTTTCGCCGGGGTTCGCGCCACGACGTATTTCATGACCGGATCGATGAAGTTCAGTTACTGGAAATTCCTGTTCTGGGACTTCATCCGCGCCATTCTGACCTGCCCGATATCGATCTGGGCGGGATACAAGTTCGGCCCCTACGCCGAGCAGTGGCTCGGATCCAACGTGCGGTATCTGCTGGCCGGACTGCTCGTTGCCGGCATCCTGCTGATCGTCCGAAACAACCTCAACCACGGGAACGACAAAGCCTGAAACGGCCTGTTCGCGTCAGGGATACAGCAGCAGATACCCGCTGATCACGACCGTGCCGGTGGAAAGCACCATGCTGACCGTCGCAAGTCCGGTCTTTCCCGTCATGACCTGGCAGTGGTTGATGCCGCCTTCGTCGACGGGGCCGGTTTTCAGATCGAACTCGCCGGAAGGAGCGCCGTCGACTTCGAACCGGACCTTTCCGGGATTCGAATAAAACTCGTTGTCCCAGAACTCGAACACGGCGCGGGTGCAAGAGGCGGTGATGTCGACCCTCGCACCGGGCGTGCTCGAACGGATGATGTAGTATCCCCCGACGTTGTCGTTCTTGATCATGTGCCAGTCGCCGGTGTATTTCACGGGATAGTTGATCGCATCGATTGCGATGTCCGACCCCGGATGGAATACGCCGTTGATGAACCCGCGGGCGTCAAGATCCATCATGATCCTCTCCTCGGTTGCCGGCGTTCCTCCGAATGTTTCCACGGCAATCGGGTTGTTCTTCTCACCGGAGCAGCCGGAAAACAGAAGCGCAACGACGGCCAGGAAGAAAAGACCGGCCGTCGTTCTCATGTATCTGCGCATGCGAGCCTCCCTTCCGATTCGGAAAAACGATCCCTTACTCGGAATATCGGCACGTTGCTCTCGTTCCCGAAGACCTTACGCGTGTTTTCCGCAGCGGATGGTGAACTTCTCTTCGAAGCCGATCGGATGATAACTCAGCTTCGCCGTGCGCAGTCCCTCGATGCCAAGGTCCGTCTCGCGATTGATCACGGTCACCTCGGCCGGAAGCCTGTTCGCAAGAGCCCAGTTCAGATACTGGTAGAGCCCCTTCACATGCCGGTCCGCCTTCTCAAGCGTGACGACCCAGCAGTTGCGGTGGATGGGAGATGCGACGGTGAACCCGGCCAACCGCCCGCCGACCCTGGCCACGAGAGCGATCGCGCAGATTTTTTCGAGCTGCGGAAGCATTCTTCGGATGGCGGAGGCTTCGATTCTGACGTTTTCGTCATCCACCTGGAACCCTTTGTACCATTCGTCGAGAAACGCCGTCACTTCCGCGGCGCAGGAAGGCGTGAAGATCTCTACCTGCGGCTTTTCCTCTTCCTCGAGCCGGTTCACGAAGTTCTTCTTCTGATGGAACCGGCGCCCCGAGAGTTCGGCCAGTTCCTTCCGGTCGTAGAGGTAATCGAAGTCGTCACGCTGCGCCTCGACGCGGGCGTCGGGAAACTCCGCGGCGATTTCCTTCGCAATGGACTTCGGAACGTATCGCAACTCGCACGGAAGGCCGGCGCCGCTCATATATTCCATGAGCCGGTCGACCGCCGGGCGAAGCGGCCCCTTTCCGACCGGCGCCAGGAAGAGATACCGGTCTCGAGGTCCTTCGACCGCAAGACTGAGGAGACTTCCGATCCGGCTGGCCATCGGCGGCAGGGTTTTATACCAGCCGAGGAGGTTGTAGAGCGCATAATCGGACGACGAGACACCGGCATCCTCGAGAAGGCGCCTGACGAGAAACTTATGGGAAAACGTCAGAGGCGTCTGGTGCGGAAATTCCGGGAGCGCACTCAGGTCGGGAGTCGGAGAATCGCCCGCGCAAGCCGCTTCCGATGGCAGCGATTGAAAGTCCATAGATATTGAAGTATACCACAGAATACGGTGTTTCGAAACACCATCCGACGGTCCGCGTCGTTCCGTCGAGCTCCAGGAATCACACTCGGACGGGGTTCGTTTCGATATCTGTTGTGAGTTCGGTGTTCGGCGGGGTATAGTAGGGATCATGGCATTCGATGCATTTGAACCTGCCCAGTTGCGGCACCTCAAACTCAGCAACCGCTTCCTTGTAGCCCCGATGGCGACGCAATATGCCGACAAGGAAGGCCGCGTCACCGACACGCTTCTCAAATACTACACCCACATCGCCAGAACCGGCGCGGGCGCAGTCATCGTCGAAGCCGCTGCGATTTTCCCCTTCGGGCGTGGCTGGTCGCGCGAACTGGCTGCCTGGCCGTCCGACTGCGTCGCCGGGTTTGCGAAGATCGCCGATGCCATCCGAAGCCGCGGCGCTGCGGCGTTTCTCCAGCTCCATCATGCCGGCCGACAGTCGCTGACGCCCCCGGCGGGCCAATATGTCGTCGGACCGTCGGCCGTCTCATGCCCCGTGCTGAACAACCCGACGCGAGCGCTGTCGGGCGAGGAGATCAAGCGCCTCGTCGTCGCCTTCACCGAAGCCGCCGGCAAGGCGAGCGAGGCGGGGTTCGACGGAATCGAACTCCACGGCGCTCACGGCTATCTCCTTCATCAATTCTGCTCCCCCCTGACGAACCGGCGCCGCGACGAGTATCGTCTCGAAGCCGACGGCCTCAGCAGGTTTCCGCTCGAGGTCGTACGCTCGATCCGCGCGGCGTATCCTGACTTGATCATCTCCTACCGCATGTCGGCCCGCGATTACCTGCCTGGTGGGCTCACGCTGAAACAATCGACCGTCTTCGCCCGCGCCCTTCAAAGCTCCGGCGCCGACCTGATCCATGTTTCCGGCGGCATGTATGCGTCCCTTCACGGTCCCGAAGCCATCGTCGGCCCGTCGACGCCTCCCGGCGTTTTCGTTTCTGATGCCCGCGAGATCAGAGGCGCGGTCGACATTCCCGTCGCGGTCGTCGGCAAGATCGGCGATCCGGCCCTGGCTCTCAAGATTTTCGCGAACGAAGATGCCGACTTCGTCGCCCTCGGGCGTCCCCTCCTTCGCGATCCGAAGTGGCTGTACAAAGCGCAGAAAGTCTCTCTCGATCCGATCCGGCCTTGCCTGCTCTGCATGCGTTGCCGATATCACCACCGCGGTTGCCCCGACGGGAACGGCGAGCCGGATTGGCAGCGCACCTGACTCTTCTCCTAGAAACACACTCCTGGAGGCTACGATGAAACGTTCGTTTTCCGTTTTTCTGATCGTTCTGCTGATGAGCGGCACCGCATCGGCTCAAGGGCTGTTCGACCTTTTCGGAACCATGGCGGGCGGCGGCAAGGAGAAAAAGCCCAAGGTGACCTACGTCGAGGGTGACGAAACGGCAAGCGACGAAGTGCTTCTCATCACGATTAAAGGCGTCATCCGCGACGGTGAAGAAGACGAGAAATTCCCCTTCGAGATCAAACAGAACATGGTTGAAAAGCTGAAAAAGGACGTCAAGGCGGCGGTCGACCGCGACGAGGTCAAGGCCGTCCTTCTCGAGATCGATTCCCCCGGGGGAGAAGTCACGGCGGCGGACGTCATCCATCATCATCTCGGCAAAATCCGGAATGCGAAAAAGCCCGTCGTGGCGCTGATCGGCATGATGGGAGCATCGGGCGGCTACTACGTCGCCTGCGCGGCCGACCAGATCTGGGCGCACCCGACCTCGATCGTCGGGAGTATCGGCGTCATCATGCAGGCAGCCAATCTCGAAAAACTGGCCCAGATGGTCGGATACCGGCATATTCCGCTCAAATCCGACCGGACCCCGAAAAAGGACGTTCTCAGCCCCTTCCGCGAAATGACCGAAGAAGAGCGGGCGATGCTGCTGTCGCTCGTCGACAGTCTCTACGACCGCTTTCTCGATATCGTCTGCGCCGCACGCAAGAAGCCCCGCGAGGAAATTGCGAAACTGGCCGACGGAAGCATTTTCACGGCCCCGCAGGCTCTCAAGAACGGTCTGCTGGACGGCATCGGATACAGGGACGACGCCTATGCGAAGGCGATGGAGCTCGCCGGTTTGAAAACGGCCAAGCTCGTGAAACGCAAAACGAAGAAAAGCTTCCCCGAACTCCTGTCGGAACTCGCCGACGCCGGCTCGGGCGTGCCCGGCCTACTGATGCGTCTCCGCGCGATGATCGACGCCGACTCGACCCCCTCCGTGGAGTACAGGCTGAAACTCCCCGGTGCCAACTGACGCTCCGGAACGGGGCTCTTCGAACCCGCCGATTCTCTCAGGCCCGGACGTCGATACGGCGTCCGAGGTCTGACGGGATGGCGGGTTTTGGCCGTTCGGGCGGCCGCGGCTTGCGCTGACGAACCTCCTGCTGGGCCTGCGTTGCGAGCTTCGCAGCCTGGGCAGGGCGTTGCTTCACGCCGACCGGGCGCGAGGCCGACGGTGCCGGCGTGGGATCATATCCCGGGGAGTTCACTCCAATCATACGAAGGATCCTCCAAGAAAGATATAACCCGGTGCCCGGCCATTGGCAAGGAATCTCTCCGCAAGGCAGGGACGCAGCTCGGTCAATAGATCGTGCGTTTGATATGCCCGAAACCAAGGTTCGGCGTGCGGCCGAGGGCGAGAACAAGATCCTCGATGCATCTCTGGCAGGTTTCCGCATCGTCATGCTGGCCGATCTTGTCAGGGTATATCTGGTATCCCGGCCTGTTCGAGACCGGAGAGACGTTTGGCATGATGACGTTGGCGCCGGCCCGAAGCGCCTTCTGGCGGCCTTCCGGTTCGAGCGTGCCCATGGCGGTCGTCGCCGGCAGGAAGGAGTCGGGGAGATACAGGCGCAGGAGGGCAAGGAACGTGAGACACCGTCTCATCTCGCCCGCGGGGGCAATTCCGAGAGGCGTTTTCGGGTGCGGCAGAAACGGGCCGATTCCGACCATTTCAGGCTGGAGTCGCTCGAGATACGCAAGGTCCCGCGCGAGACCGGGGCCATTCTGCCCGGGGAGGCCGATGAGAACGCCGGAACCAACCTGGTAGCCGAGTTCTTTCAGGTTCATCAGCGCCCTGTGCCGGTCCTCCCATTTCGAATCCTTGTGATACCGTTCGAAGAGGGCCGGATCGCTCGTTTCGATCCGGAGGAGAAACCGGTCGGCGCCGGCGGTCCTGAACGCGGCGTAATCCTCTTTCGGCCACTCGCCGATCGACAGGGTCACGGCCATGCCGAGTTCCGTCTTGATAGATTCTATAATATTACATATATCTTTTGAAGTATATTTCTTGTCTTCGCCGGACTGAAGGACCAGCGAGCGGAAGCCGAGCTGGTGAGCTGCACGGGCCGTCGCGAGAATGTCATCCCGGGTCATGCGGTATCTGAAGATGTCGCGGTTGTGAGCCGATATGCCGCAGTAGTCGCACCGACAGCCGCAGTGGTTGCTGAACTCGATGATTCCGCGGATGTAGACGTCGTCTCCGACGGTTTCGTGCCGTACCCTGTCGGCGGCGGCGAACAGACGCCCGCGCGCCTCGTCGAAGGCCGGCGAAAAGATGAGTTCCGCAGTTTCGTCGGAGATGCGCTCCCGGGCGACGAGACCTTCGATCACCGCATCATGCGTCCGTGTTTCCACTTTCATCTTGGGTTTCCTTTCCCTGTGCGGATCGATCGCCCCGGCATCTCGAGCGCATCGCCTTGAGATTGTGAAATTATACACATACCATGCAGGAAAAGTCCAGCACCCCGAAGCAGAGGCATGCAGGCGGCCTTTTTCGCAGATGCGTTCGGCCAGGGAAACAATTTCAGGGGAAATGGATTCTGGATCGTGGTATGTAGATTTATGAGTACGTTTTCAAGAGTTCTTTCGATGCCGGCAGCGGGAATCCGCGATTTTTTTATCCGGAATCATTGCGGTTTTTCAAATGGCTGTTATAATTAATCGCAAGGGGTGAAGGGTACACCCCGGGTTCTCAAGGTTCTATGGCCTTTCGGGTATGGGTTACACGGTAGTAGTAAGGGTTAAGGGTTTGTTCGGGTAAGTCCTCAAGGGTATCGGGAATCTATTTTCAGGAGTCAGTCTATGAGGAACAGTACTCTCAGATTGCTGAGCAAGGTCATGTGCCTTGTTCTCATCGCCAGCTTCGCCCTTGAAGCGCCTCTCCTCGCGGCCTTCGACGCCATCAAGGTGAACGTCGGCGGTCAGCAGGTCTCCGTCACCCCCGGCCAGTGGGTATCGGTGCGCCAGGGGACCCAGGTCGTCAACTATAACGTCCGCTATGTCAATGGCCAGCCCGTCGCTCTCGACATGAGCCAGTACGTCCGCCTGATCTTCGGCGGTGAAGGCGCTGCCGCCGCCACCTCGGCCGGCCAGTCCGCCACTGCGGGCAGTGCGGCTCAGGCCGCCAAGGCGGGTGCTGCGGCTCAGTCCGCCACCGCAGGTGCCTCGGCCCAGACCGCCGGCTCGGTCGCTCAGAACGCCGGCTCGGCCGCCCAGAACGCCGGTTCGGCCGCCCAGGCTCCCGCTGCCGGAACCGTCCAGGCCGACACGTCCTCCGTCGCCGCGGCCCAGAGCGGAACCAAGACCAGCGGCAGCTGGATCAAGAACGAGCTCAACGACTACGGTTCCAAGATCAAGGACAGCTTCAACTCCGGCAAGACCAGCGGCCAGGAGTTCGGCACCAAGACCGTCGACACCGTCAAGACCGGCGCCGAGAAGGTCGGCACGGGCGTGAAGGGCGTCGGTTCCAAGATCGGCGACCTCCTCAAGGGTGCCAAGGAACGCATCTCCAAGATTTTCCACAAGAATCCCCCGGCCAAGGGCAATGCTGACTCCGCGCAGAGCGGTCAGAGCAGCCAGAGCGGCCAGTCCGGCCAAGCCTCCGAACAGTCCGGTCAGTCCGGTCAGTCTGGTCAGTCCGGTCAGTCTGGTCAGTCCGGTCAGAGCGGCCAGGCTTCTGAGCAGTCCGGCCAGAGCGGTCAGTCCGGTCAGTCCGGCCAGGCTTCTGAGCAGTCCGGTCAGAGCGGCCAGAGCGGTCAGTCCGGCCAGGCTTCCGAGCAGTCCGGTCAGAGTGGCCAGTCCGGTCAGTCCGGTCAGGCTTCCGAACAGTCCGGCCAGAGCGGTCAGTCCGGTCAGTCCGGCCAGTCCGGCCAGTCCGGCCAGTCCGGTCAGGCCGGCCAGAGCCCCAAGGCTGACAAGCCCGGCTTCAAGGAAGTCACCTCCAGCAAGTTCAAGGCCGGCTACGAAACCGGTAAGGCCATGGTCGGTCAGGGCGTCCAGAACGTGAAGGACAGCCTCAAGTCCGGCTTCAGCGCCAAGAACCTCCTCGTCACCGCCGGTATCACCGTCGGCGTCGACCTGGCGACCCAGATCGTGAAGGGTGAAAAGCCCAGCCTGAAGAAGGCCCTCAAGACCGTCGTCTCCGCCGAATTCGCCGGCTCCGTCGTCGGCTCCGTCACTGGTGCCGCGGCCGGCTCCTTCTTCGTGCCCTTCCTCTCCGCCGTTCCGGTTGTCGGCGGCTTCCTCTCGGCTCTCGCCCCGACCTTCGGCTCCGTGGTCGGCAGTTCCGTCGGTTCCTACCTCGCCGGCGATCTGAAGAACGGCCGCTTCTCGCTCAAGCAGGCGTTCAAGCAGATCGACTGGATCGGCGTGGCCGGTCAGTCCGTCGGTTCGACCCTCGGCGCCATGCTGGGCTCCGCGATCTTCCCGCCCTTCGGAACGATCATAGGCGGTATGGTTGGCGGCTTCGTCGGGAACTGGGCCGCCCACAAGATCGCCGGGCTGTTCGGCCACAAGACCGACCAGGGTGGCTCCATCGCCCTGCCCGTCGGCTCCAACCCGATCGGCGACACCGCCGTCACCGGTAGCGTGACTATCGGCAGCGGCGTCACCGGCGGTCCCGAGATCCCGGTCAGCGGCGACCAGAGCACGGCGCAGGTCACGATCTCCGGCGATGCCGAGAGCGTCGGAACCTATGCCTCCGAAGTCCAGCTCGCGTATGCCAAGTATCAGGAACTCTATCGCCTCTATAGCGAGATGCTCGCCCAGGGCCGCCAGGAGGATGCCGCCAAGGTGGCTTCCGAAATGAACAAGGCCAAGGGTGAATACGAAGCTCTCAAGGCCAACGCCAACAAGTAATCCCGTTCTGAAGACCCCCGGGGGCAACCCCGGGGGTTTTTCTTTCCGGTTTCTCCGGGCACCGCATGAAAGGATTCAGCCATGCTTCTCCGGCTTTCGCACGCAACGATCCGCCCATGGCGCCCCCAGGACGCCCCATCGCTCGCCAGATACGCGAATAATCGCCGCATATGGGCCAAGCTTCGTGACAGCTTCCCACATCCGTACACGCACGACCATGCCGTTTCCTATATCGAAATGGCGATGAGCAAAAAGCCCGAAACGCTCTTCGCAATCTGCGTCGAGGACGAGGCCGTCGGCGGCATCGGGGTCATCATTCGTACCGATATCGAGCGCCTGTCGGCCGAACTCGGCTACTGGTTGGGAGAGCCATTCTGGGGAAAGGGCATCGTGACGGAGGCCGTTTCCGCGATCACCGGGTATGCGATGCGGCAGTTCGGACTCGTTCGCATCTATGCCATGCCTTTTGCAACGAATCCCGCTTCCGCACGAGTCCTCGAAAAAGCGGGCTATCTTCTGGAAGGCAGGATGCGAAGAGCCGTCATCAAGGACGGAACGGTCATCGATCAGCTTCTCTACGCGTTCGTCGGAGATGAGCCGCGAGGAAGACCCCGTCAGTAATGGTTCAGAACGTCGTTCGTGTTCCGCCAGCGGGGGTCGAGAGCGGCTTCGACGGCTTCGCGAATGGTGATGAGCAGGCGCTGATGGTGGATGACGGGCACCTTCATGCCATCGGGAATCAACCCGATCTTCAGTTCGACGGCAACCTGGCCTTCGCTCAGATCGGCGATGCGCAGGTCTTCGACCGACTCGCAGAGAAGCCTGGTCGTTCCGCTCGCATCGGCGCGGGAGAGCTTTTTCCCGTCCAGAGCGTAGGTGATCCGTTTCGATGAGGCGCCTTCCGGCACGAGCATCGTCCAGCCACTGCCAGACTGTTTGAATGAACGGACGACCACGGGTTTCTGGGTTCCGCCCGAGCCGGCCATGATCGCCGTCGCGCGGGAGTTTGAAATATCACGCTCGAGCGCTTTGAGGATCACTTCCGCCATGTCCTTGGCCGCCCCCTTGGCTGCAGCGAGACCGGCCGCGTGGCGGGAGGCGAGAAGAACCTTGAACACGCCGAATATCAGCAGTCCCGTGATGAGCGCGGCGATGAGAAGTTCGATGAAGGTGAACCCGCGGGCGCGTCGAAACCTCGTCATGGCTTCACGGCCAGGAAAATGATTTCCTCTTGGCGGGCGATTCCTTCAGAATTCGTCCACTTCACGACCCCGCGGAACTCGAGAATCGTTTTGTTCGGTGTTGTGAAGCGAATTTCGGGTTCGAGCTTGAAATCCTTGTATTTCGTCTGGATTTCCATGACCTTGTCGATCGTTTCCGGGTATCCGCCCTCCATTTTCACGAACGTCTCGCTATTGGAGGGATTCTGTTCTGAGAGTTCCTTGAAAGGCCTGCTCATTACCTCGGACCGGAAGGAATCGAGAATTTTGCGTGCCATCGAGAGTTTCGTCGAGTCGATTTCCTTCGTGGCGCCGATCGTGATCGCGCGGTAGATCGGAATGGCGGCAAGCATGAAGACGAGCGTAGCGATGAGAACCTCGAGCAGAGAAAGCCCGTTCCGGCCTCTTCCTGATGATGTCCCGTCAGTTTCGTTTCGCATATTCGAACCTTGCCCAGCGTTTTCCAAGGCTGACAATATACCGCTCCGGGTCGTATTTGCCAATATCGCGCTGAACGGACAACGGGGAAACGCGGCAGGCGGCGCTGTTGTAGACCACCTCGATACTGTTGAGGTCCTGGCGCTTGAATTCGTTGGTAACGAGATTTCCGTCGATCACGAGAGGATTCCCGGCCGCGTTCTGCGGGGAATAATTCGAATAGCAGGCGGCCTGGATCAGGGTGCAGGGAGCATCGACCAGGAACGCCCCCCGTCTGGCGATCAGGGAGAACACGGCGTTTCCGACCCGTTCGACATTCGCGGAAAGGGAGATGTTATCTCTCGCGACGACGATCCCCTTGCCCGAAACTTTCAGGGGCGACGAGATCGTCAGGTCACCGATGATGTACGTGACGCCGGAGCAGTCGAAGCTTCCGTCGGGAGCCAACCGCCCGCCGTCCGCGACCGGAACGCTCAGATCGGCCCAGAATTGCGCCTCGTTCTCGTAGAAATGCGTTGCCTTTTTCGCATACTGGAGCAGGCTGAACAGGTTGGGGGGCATGCACTCCCACTTTCCCGGATCCCAGTCGGTGACGCTCGTGTATGCCGGCTTCCCCGGAAGGCCGAAATCCGACGTCTTGTTTCTGTAAAAAATCTCGATTTTCGTGATGTCTTTCGGGTTTCCCGCCTGGCCATGGGGTTGGACGTTGATCAGTATGTTCGCGTATTTCGATTCGAGGGGAGCCTCGGCCCGCAGTCCGAGCGGGTATTCAAAGTGCCCTTTCCCGTACAACAGGGTCGGAGCGCTCAGGGCGTCACAGAACGAGAGGATCGTGAGCATGGATTTGACTCCCGACCGGAGGAGGGGCGGATTGTAAAAATCCGTGTTGCGAAGAACCGGGAAATCGATTTCATGGGGCCTGTCGGGATTCGTCGCCCGCGACTTCCATTGAAGCGTCGGGATCAGGTTGAACCTCGGATGCGTCGATGCGTATTTATCCATGGCGAGGGCGTTGAATTCCGTCAGCGTCGGTTCATCGGTGGTTCCCAGGAAGGTATTGGCGTACATCTTCGCATTCGCATTGATACGGATCTGGCCCGGCACCTGGCACAGGGAATCGGCGGCGGGATCGTCGCCCGGCGTGCCCGTCAGTCCGGAGCAGGATTTATACTCGCCATTATACAAATTGTGGATGCAGATCGTCGCCACGCCGCCGCTCCAGTCGATCGGATTCTCGATCCCGCTCCCCTCGCCCGGGTATTTGTCGGACGCCTGCTCGAACAGCAGGTTGGAGTTTGCGACGAAGAAGGAATACTCGGGGGCCGGAGGCTGAACGTCGGATACCTTGAATTCCCTGTCGGCGACAAGCGTTCGCCTGATCACAGGCCCACCCTGGCCTTGCGGCCGGTACTCGACGTCGGCGGTGAATCTGAGAACGCCGCCCTTCTCCACAACTTTCGGGATTTTCGAGGGGCCGAACGCCGTCTTGTCGATCATGCCTTTCAGAACTCCGGGAACGGCATCGTATCCTTTCCGGATGCTTTCCCGCAGGAGCGAGGCCTCCCAGCTGATCGCGTGAAGATCGGCATCCGAGGTTTCCTCCATCATCCGGCGCCGGATGGCCTCCAGGTTGAATTCGGGTTCATCCCCGATATCGATGTACGATTTCATGATCCCGTTGATGTCCACGTAACTCGCCACGTCGTAATCAAGGCCAATGATGGGGATTTTCACCTTGATCCGGTAAGCGATGGTCGAGTCGTTCGATTTGTTGACCCTGACGTAGCGGTCGGTAGCAAGGGATTCCCCGATCGAGGGGCTGAGCTTGATCTCCTCCTCGTCCTGGTTCTGGAAGTTCGGCAGGTTCACCTTCACGCCCAGCGATCCGATGAGATCCTCGATCCGACCAGCGCTGTCCGGTTCGTCATCGAAGTTGTCGAGAAACGCGGCGGTCTCACCGTTCGTCTGCCGCGGCCTGATCGAGATTCCCGGAACCGAATACCCTGCTTTTTTCGAGGTGAACGCGGCCGCGGATAAGACTTCGCACTTCAACCCGAGCGAGACGTGGTCGGGACCTCCCAGTTCGGTGAGCATGCTCCTGATCGGCGCGAGGGCGGGAGTCGTCAGATCGAACGACGGCAGAGGCTTCGCGGCGTACGGTGCGAGACTCAGCGGGGAATTCTGTCCCGACGGGTCGCTCAGCTTCCCGTTGGAGATCTCGGCGGGATAACGGAAATATTGATATATATTCGGATCATTTTTATCATTCATCAGATCCTTCACATATCTGAGAAGCAGTTCGACGGATGATTCGGCCAGAGCCTCGGCCTTCTTCTCGTTGCTCGCGAAGCGGGTGAGATACTGTCTCGAGGTGTTCGACTTGAAGAAGGTGATGACGATGACGAGCAGAACGCTGATCACGCCTATCACGACGAGATAGGCGGAACCGCCCTTCCCGGTCGAGACGCTCATCTCAGTTTCTCCTGTCATCGAAATACCCCTCGAATTCCCTGATCCGCTTTTTCGCATCGGCGACGCACGCATCGCGATCGGCCGGAGTGGCGCCGATTTCCTTCATGTCACGCTCGACGATCCTGTTGAAGGTCGCCTCGTCGTTCGCCGCGACCAGGTGCTCGTTCATGTATTCGGCATACGCATACGCATCGCCGGACTTGTCGAGGCCGAGCACTCCGAGATCGTTGTCCCGCTGGAGCATCGCCTGTTGTTTGAAAAGATTCGCGAATAACAGCTTGTTCTGCAGTTTAGCGGAGGCCTGGAGCATATAATCGTAGATGAGGTGCTTCGAAACGGGCGTGGCATCGGGGTCGTTGAGAGCTTTTTCGAACGATCGCAATGCCCCCTGGTAATCTTTCGATTCGAGGAGGGCGAGGCCTTCCTTCATGTCGGGTAGCAGCCGAAGACGGTAGACTTCCTTGGTCTTCTCGGTCATCGACTCGTCCTCGAGTTTTTCACGAAGCCATTTTTCGGAAGCCTCCGCCATCTTTCTGCGGTGGGAACGGATTCTGCCGGCTTTTTCCTCGAGCTGGGCCATCGTGTCGGGAGTAAGCGTGACCGGCGGAACCGCGGGCTGAGCCGAAGTCGTTTCGAGAGGAGGCAGGCCACCGTTGCCATGCGATGTTCCCGTCGTCGGGCCGCCAAGAGGGACGAGCTCGCGGCCCGGAAGTGCGTCCTGGTCAGGGTCGCGGGGGGAAGCGTCCGGACGAGAGGCCGTTCCGAGGGCCCCGGGCTTTCCAGTTCCGGTGCGGGGGGGACTTTTTCTGCCTGTCTCGCGCGTCAGTTTTTTATCCGTATCGGTACCTCGGTGGGTCCTCGATGGGTGGGATCTGAAAAAGAGGAACAGCAACGTGCAGAGGCAGATCGATACGACCAAAGCCAGGATCGCGACCCGCTGATTATCCAATCTTCATTCCTCGCTGTAACGGATCTGTTGTGAAGGTTGAAGCCACTTTTCAGACGAACGGCAGAGGCCTTTGGTTCATCCCTGTCTTCTCCTCTGATAATACCATGAGTCGAAATTGCGCTCCATTGCCAGTCTGTTTTATCATGACCGCGTGCCCGTACCCGCGGCAGACCTTCCGCGAGATTTCGTTGAAAGGACACCACACATGATCAGCAAAAAAATGGCAAAAATCATGAACGAGCAGATCACCAAGGAGCTGTTTTCCGGGTATCTGTATCTTTCCATGGCCTCGTATTTCGAGGTCGAGAACCTTCCCGGTATCGCCAACTGGATGCGCGTCCAAGCCCAGGAAGAAACATCCCACGCGATGATCTTCTTCAACTACATGGCCGACCAGGGCGAGCGAGCCCTGATGGGAGCGATTGCCGCCCCCGAATCATCCTTCAAATCAGTCCTGGACGTCTTTGAAAAGACGCTCGCCCATGAGAAGACCGTCACCGCCTCAATCTACAAACTGCTCGACCAGGCCGTCGCCGATCACGACTACGCAACCCAGAATTTCCTCCAGTGGTTCGTGAAGGAACAGGTCGAGGAAGAGAAGAATGCCGACACGATCATCGGCAAACTCAAGCGCATCGGGAAAAGCGAAGACGGCCTGTTCATGCTCGACAAGGAACTGGCCGCCCGCGTGTTCGTCCTGCCCGCCCCCCTCGCCGGCGGAGCGGCATGAATCGGACACAGACACTCACCCAAGCTTCTCAACGGGCGGTGCAGCGAACGCTGCACCGTTTTTTCGAGGCCTGTGATTCGTCCTTTCCTGAGGACCCCGGTATTGCATTCTGAAGAGGGTGAATGATATTCTCCCCCATTCCCGTTCGCGTTTTTGCGGATGAACCAGACGAAAGAGGTACGGCATGCGACAGAAAGAGGATGGGCTGAATCTCGCCCCGCCTTCGGCAGGAGAGAAGCCCCGGGGTTTTTTCGATCACATTTTCGCGACCAAGTCCGTCACCGAGATATCGGCGACGCTCGATGAAAATCCCCATGGCACCGGACTTCGCCGCGCCCTCACCTCCTGGGACCTCACGCTCCTCGGGGTCGGGGCCATCATCGGGGCCGGAATTCTTTCAACGCTCGGAACTGGCCTCGCCGGTGGTTTCGACTCGGCCTACGGAATCACCCGGCCAGCCGCCGGCCCGGCCCTCGTCATCAGTTTCATCCTGACGGCCGTCGCCTGTGGTTTCACCGCCCTCTGCTACGCGGAGATGGCGTCGATGATTCCGGTCTCGGGGTCGGCATATACCTATGCCTATGCAACGATGGGCGAGTTGTGCGCCTGGATCATCGGCTGGGACCTCCTGCTGGAGTATGCCGTTTCGAACGTCGCCGTCGCGATCTCATGGGGGGGGTATGCGAACAACCTGCTCCAGGGGTTCGGGTTGCATCTTCCGGCCTGGCTAACAATCGACCTGAGATCCATGCTGTTGCCCACCAAGGAGTGGATAGCGGCCCATCCCGGCTTTTCCTTCACCGACAAACTCTCCCTTCTGCCCCAATGCCTGAGCGGCGCCGTCAACGGCGCGGATGTGTTCGCCAACTGGGCGGTCCTCAAGACCGCCCCGGTCATCGCGGGCATCCCGATCGGCATCAACCTTCTGCCGATGTGCATCACGTTCTTCATCACCCTGCTGTGCGTATGGGGCATCAAGGAATCGGTTCGCCTGAACAACATCATGGTGGCGATCAAGGTCGGTCTTCTGCTCCTCGTCATCGCCGTCGGCGCGTTTTACGTGAATCCGACCAACTACATCCCCTTCGCACCGAACGGCTGGAGCGGGATCCAGGCGGGCGCGGCAATCATCTTCTTCGCATTCATCGGGTTCGACTCGGTCAGCACGACCGCCGAGGAGTGCAAGGATCCGGGGCGAGACCTCCCCCGGGGCATCATAGGGTCGTTAATTATATCAACATTAATATATGTTGGAGTCTGCATCGTCATCAGCGGCATGATGCCCTTCACGGCGTATCACGGCGTCAGCGACCCCGTCGCGCACGCGTTTTCGAACATCGGCATGCACAAGGTCGCCGGCATCGTCTCGATCGGCGCCGTGGCGGCCCTGAGCGGCGCCCTGCTCGTCTATCAGCTCGGACAGCCTCGCATCTTCATGGCCATGAGTCGCGACGGGCTGCTGCCCGAATGGTTCTCGCGCGTCAGCCCCCGGTTCGGCACGCCTGCGAACGCCACCTGGCTCACCGGCCTGCTCGTTCTGCTCCCCGCCGGGCTGTTGAACATCGACGAGGTGGTCGAGCTGACGAACATCGGCACGCTGTTCGCGTTCATCATCGTCGCGGTCGGCGTCATGATCCTCCGCGTCCGGGCCCCCGAGCATCCGCGCAGGTTCAAGGTCCCGATGGTCTGGGTGACCGCCCCCCTCGGCATTCTCTTTTGCACATGGCTCGCCTGGGGCCTCCCCCACGCGACGTGGGTCCGATTCTTCGTCTGGCTCGGCCTCGGCTTCCTCATCTACTATTTCTACGGATACGGCCATGCCCGCCACCGCGCGGCGGAAGCGGCGAAGAAACTGGCCTCGAACGTCTGAGACGACGGCGGAGAGGGCGTCACATGAGCGAAACGAAGTTTCCGGGCCAGGAAGGCATCGCAGGAGGCTCCTATTCCCCCGAAGCCCGGGATCTTCTCGCAAAACTGCAGAGCTGCCGCTTCGAGCCGGCGGAGCTGGCGGCCACGGTCGACAGGCTTCCGACCGGGGAACGCCAGGCGGTTCTGACGGTCCTCTTCGATACCCTCAGGGAGCGGAACACGCTTCTCGAGGTGAACGATGAGCTCGGCAGGCAACTCGAACTCGGGCCGCTGATCCAGGCGATCGTCTTTCACATCACCGACATTCTCGAGGCCGACCGCAGTTCGCTCTTCCTGATCGACTGGAAGACGAACGAGCTGTGGTCGAAAGTCGCGCAGGGCATCGAGTTCTCGGAAATCCGGTTCCCGGTCACGGTCGGGCTTGCAGGGCTGGTTGCGCGAACAGGCGAGACGCTGAACATCGAGGACGTGTATCAGCACCCTCTGTTCAATCAGAGTATCGACAAGCAGACGGGCTATCGCACGCGAACCATGCTCTGCATGCCGATCTTCAATCGCGAGAAGATGATCATCGGCGTCGTGCAGGTGATCAACAAGCGCAACGGGCTGTTCACCGACCGCGACATCGCCAGGCTGGGCGCCCTCGGCCGGATGCTCTCGCTCACGCTCGAAAATGCGATCCTGTATGACAGCGTAAAGACCTCCCAGCGGAAGATCGAAGCCCTGCTCAACGTCGCGAACGCTCTCAGCAGTTCGATCGAACTGCGCGACCTGATCCAGGTCATCATGGCGAAGGCTACGGAGCTTCTCGCGGCAGACCGGTCCACGCTGTTTCTCATCGACAAGGAGACGGACGAACTCTGGTCGTCGGCCTCCTCCGGCGGAGAGATCAAGGAGATCCGGTTCCCCAAGCACTTGGGAATCGCTGGCCACGTCGCGACGACGGGCGACGTGCTGAATATCCCCGACGCCTACGAGTATCCCGGCTTCAACCGGGAAATCGACAAGAAGACGGGCTACCGCACGAAGTCGATTCTCTGCATGCCGATCCGCGGCATCGACAACCAGACGATCGGCGTCACGCAGATCATCAACAAGAAGGCGGGCACCTTCGACCGCACCGACGAGGAGATGCTCGGCGCGTTCTCGGCACAGGCGGCCGTTTCCCTGCAGAACGCCCAGCTGTACGAGCGCACCATGACGATGAAGAAGTATCTCGAGGCGATTCTCAGTTCGCTCTCGAACGGCGTCGTCACGCTCGACCACAAGCGGCGCCTGGTGAAGATCAACCCGACCGCCTGCCGCATCATGGGCATTTCGTGCGAATCCGAGGCGGCAAACCGGACGATCGACGCGGTGCTGGAAACGCGGAACGCCGGACTGCTGGCACAGATCGACAAGGTGTTCGACACCGGAACGGCGCAGGCGCTCTACGACGTCGATTACATCCCCGCCACGGGCGATCACCACTCGATCAATTTCATCACCGTGCCACTCACCGACGACGCCGGAAAATCCCTGGGGGTCGTGCTGGTGCTCGAGGACATCACGAAAGAGAAGCGCGTCAAGTCGAATCTCACCCGCTATATGTCGAAAGACCTCGTGGACAAGCTCACCTCGGGCGCGGGGTCGGTCGAACTGGGCGGGACGAAACGGGAAGTCACGATTCTGTTTTCGGATATCAGGGGATATACGAGTCTCACCGAAAAACTCGGGCCGAACGAGATCGTCGAGATGCTCAACGAGTATTTCTCGCACATGGTCGACGCGATCTTCAAGTTCGACGGCGTGCTCGACAAGTTCATCGGCGATGCGATCATGGCCGTGTTCGGAGCGCCGGTTCCCCTGCCGGATCACGCCCTGCGGTCGGTGAAGGCCGCGCTCGAGATGAAGAATGCGCTGACCGGCTTCAACGAGGCGCGCGTCGCAAACGGGAAGGTTCCGATCCAGATCGGCATCGGCATCTCCACCGGCGAGGTGCTGTGCGGCAACATCGGCTCGAACAAACGCATGGAATACACGGCAATCGGAGACGGGGTGAACCTCTCCTCGCGGCTCGAGTCGGCAACGAAACTGTACCGCGCCATGACTCTGCTTTCCGAGTTCACCTACGACCAGGTGAAGGACCACGTCTTCACCCGCGAACTCGATTTCATCCGGGTCAAAGGAAAGCAGAAGCCGGTCAGAATCTACGAACTGCTGGGCGAGGCCGGTTGCCGGCTCGACGATCCGACGATGTACGCCGTCGATCATTTCGTGAAAGGCCACCGCCTGTTCTTCAAACGCGATTTCCGACTCGCTCAGAACGAGTTCGAGGAAGCCCTCAGAAAACGGCCCGACGATCTGGCTTCGACCCTGTATCTCAACCGATGCCGAGCCTGCATCGAGAACCCGCCGCCCCCGACGTGGGACGGGGTGTACGACCTCAAAGAAAAATAGCATTTTATATATATTTATTTCGCAACCTCGCTCGAATCCGATCGCGAGGGTCCGCCGCGGGGTGGATGTGTTTTCAAACCCGCCCCAACCGAAAAAACATTGGATTTTCCGGCTCCGAGGGCAGGGACATAAAATTGAAAATTTGGCTTGACGAGGAATTCGAGGAGTGGTATTCTTTACGATACGCAAGAAGGACGTCGTCCTCACCTCCAGCCGAAGGCGAAGAGGTCTGAGCCCGGGAGACCGGGAGAAGCCATGAGTTTGTTCGCATGGGACGGCAATGTCTGCGTTGCCGTCCTATTTTATTTTTTTCGGGAGGTTGGGTTATCAAAGAGACCGTTCGTATCAACCGGATGATTCGCGTTCCTCAGGTTCGCCTCATCAACGAGACCGGCGAGATGGTCGGCGTGGTTCCGATTCAGGAAGCCCTCCGCATGACCGAAGAGCGCGGATACGACCTGGTGGAAGTGGCCTCAGGCGCCAATCCGCCGGTGTGCAGAATGATGGACTTCGGCCAGTTCAAATACGAGATGACCAAGAAGGCGAAGGAAGCCAAGAAGAAGCAAAAGGTCATCAAGCTGAAGGAAGTCAAGGTTCGACCGAAAACCGACGAGGGTGATTTGCAGACCAAGTGCAACCAGATCCGCCGTTTCCTGGAAGAGGGCGACAAGGTGAAGGTTTCGGTGTTTTTCAAGGGGCGCGAGCGCGCGCACATGGACGTCGGGTTCAAGGTCGTCGAGCGAATGAAGGAAATATTGTCGGAGGATGTCGGCATCGAGAAAGACGCAGGCATCGAAGGCAATACGATCACTATGATTCTCCAGCAGCCCAAGAAAAAGTAATCCACCCGCAGGAGGGAATCGTCATGCCAAAAATGAAGACCAACAGTGCAGCCAAGAAGCGATTCAAGGTCACCGGTTCAGGCCGCATCCGCCGGTTCGGCGCCTACGGCAGCCACATCCTGACCAAGAAAACCAGCAAGCGAAAGCGCAACTACCGCCAGTCGAAACTTGTCCATCCCGGTGACGAGAAGGCCATCAAGAAGATGCTTCCCTACGGCTGATCCCGGCCGCACAGTACCCGCTGAATAGCAGGAGGAAACCACATGCCACGTTCAAAAAGTTCAAGCAATTCCCGACGCAAGGAAAAAAAGGTATTCCGGCTGGCTAAGGGCTTCTGGGGAGGCCGCCGCAAGGTAAAGAAAACCGCAAAGGAAGCGGTTCTCAACGCCCTCTGGCACGCCTACAACCACCGCCGCGACCGCAAGCAGGACATGCGCTCGCTGTGGATCGTCCGCATCAACGCGGCCTGCCGCACCCATGACATCAGCTACAGCCGCTTCATGGACGGCCTGAAGAAGTCCGGCATCGCCCTGAACCGCAAGGTTCTGGCCGAGATGGCCGTGAACGACCCTGAGGCCTTCAAGAGCGTCGTCTCCGTGGCGAAAGCCAAGACGGCCTGACACGAAAACCGGCGGCGCGATCGTGCGCCCGAGAAAAACCCCCGGGGAAACCCGGGGGTTTTTCGTCAAAATTATGGTATACTCTGGCCGCTTTCATGTCCCCTCTCAGAAAGGATGTTCTCGTCTTCCGTGAAATACCTCACGTCGGCTCATAACCCGGTGTTCACCTGGGCCCGGCGACTCGTCGAACGGCCCGAGGCCGGCGAAGACGGGACCATGACCGTCCTCCTCGAAGGCGAAAAGCTAGTTCTCGAGGCCCTTCGCTCGGGCGCGAGACTGCGCGGGCTGTTCGTCGTCGAAGGGCGTGAAAGCGACTGGCAGGCGTATGAAGCGCTTCTCCACATCCTGACGCCCGAGCTGATGAAGCGATTATCGGGCATCGAGACCCATTCTCCGGTCGCCGCGGCCGTTGCCCTGCAGCCGACCCGCCCGCTTTCCGAGACGCTGTCCCGGGCGAGGACGGTCGTCGTGCTCGACCGGGTCCAGGACCCGGGAAACGTCGGCACGATCATCCGCTCCTGCGAGGCGCTCGGCGCCGACGCCCTCATTCTCTTGCGGGGAAGCTGTTCGCGCGGCAACATGAAAGTTCTGCGGGCGGCGATGGGTTCCGCCTTCCGCCTGCCCCTGCACCTTGTTTCCGACCCGGCGGAGCTGCTCGCCGAGCTCGGCCGTGCATCGTTCACGCCGCTGGCGACGGCCATGGACGGTCGCGCGATCTGGGAAAAGCCGCTTCCCGAGAAAACCGCGCTGTTTTTCGGCGCCGAGGGAACCGGTCTCGATGCGGCTCTCGCGGCCGGATGTCACGAAACCATCCGCATCCCCATGCAGGGAGCGGTCGAATCCCTCAACGTGGCGGCATCCGTCGCCATCTGCCTCTACGAGCGGGCCCGCCCCGCTCGTTCCAACGGCCAGTCCACGTCGCAGACGCGACACACCAAGGAGACATCATGACGGAAACTCACGACACGATCTGGCAGCTGTTCGAGACCGAGAAAGCCGCGGCGAAAGGCGCCAAAGAGATGGAAGCGCTCCGCGTCAAGTTTCTCGGAAAAAAGGGTCTGGTCACCGAGCTGTTGAAGACCCTCGGCAAGCTCCCTCCCGAAGAGCGCAAAGCGGCAGGCGAGCGCATCAACACGCTCAAAAACCGGATCGGCGAAGCGCTGGACAGCGACCTGTCGAAGCTCCAGGCCGCCGAGGAGGCCGCCCGGCTCAAGGCCGAACGCCCCGATCCGACGTTGCCCGGCACGATGCCCCTCCCAGGCACGATCCACCCCGTGACGCAGGTCGCCCTCGAAGTGGCCCGCATTTTCCAGTCGATGGGTTTCTTCATGGCAGACGGCCCGGAGATCGAGGACGAATACTACAACTTCGAGGCGCTGAACGTGCCGAAGCACCACCCGGCCCGCGACATGCAGGACACGTTCTACCTCGAGAACGGCCAGGTTCTTCGCACCCAGACCTCGCCTGTCCAGATCCGCGTCATGGAGACGATGCAGCCGCCGCTGAAGATGATCGCGCTCGGCAAGGTGTTCCGCAAGGACAGCGACATCACCCACTCGCCGATGTTCACGCAGATGGAAGGTCTCGTCGTCGACGAAAACGTATCGCTGGCCGACCTGAAGGGCACGCTGAACATGTTCACCGAGGCGATGTTCGGGAAGCGGCCGACCCGCTTCAGGCCGAGCTTCTTCCCGTTCACCGAGCCGTCTGCCGAGATGGATATCCAGTGCGTCTTCTGCTCGGGCAAGGGGTGTAAGGTCTGCAAGGGAAGCGGCTGGATGGAGGTTCTCGGCTGCGGCATGGTCAACCCGCGCGTGTTTGAGGCCGTGAAATACGATACCGAGAAGTATACGGGTTTCGCGTTCGGGATGGGCATCGAACGCATCGCAATGCAGCGCTACGGCATCAACGACATCCGGCTCCTGTACGGATCCGACATCCGCTTCCTGCGCCAATTCTGAGGAGACACACCCATGAAGATACTGTTGAGCTGGCTTCGTGATTACATCGACATCCAGGTTTCCCCCGAGCAGATCGCGGACGCCCTGCAGATGGCGGGCATCGAGGTCGAGTCGATCCACCAGCCCGGGAAGGGACTTTCCAAGGTCGTCGTCGGGCAGATTCTCACGCGCGGCCCCCACCCCAACGCCGACAAACTCTCGATCTGCATGGTGAACGTCGGCGCGACCGAGCCGCTGAAAATCGTCTGCGGCGCCCCCAACTGCGACGCCGGCAACAAGGTGCCCGTGGCGACGATCGGCGCGTCGCTGCCGACGGGCTTCGAGATCCGCAAGGCGAAGATTCGCGGCGAAGAGTCGTTCGGCATGATGTGCAGCCGGCGCGAACTCGGCATCAGCGACGAGCACGAAGGCCTCTGGATCCTTCCGGCCGACGTTTCTATAGGAGAAGATATCGTAAAGGCGCTCGGCATGGAAGACGTGATTTTCGAGATCAGCGTCACGCCGAACCGGGGCGATGCCCTTTCCCACCTCGGCATCGCGCGCGAGCTCTCGGCGATCTTCAACCTGCCGCTCCACCGAAACGGCCTGGCCGGCGTTGCCGGGGAAGGCGACGTGACTTCCCAAACGAGCGTCACGATCGAGGATTCCGACCTCTGTCCGCGGTACGGCGCGCGCCTTGTTCGCAACGTGAAAGTCGGGCCGAGCCCCCGCTGGCTGCAGGACCGCCTCGAGAAGATCGGCCTGCGGACCATCAACAACGTCGTCGACGTGACGAATTATGTATTGATGGATATAGGTCACCCCATGCACGCGTTCGACTTCGACCGGCTCGAGGAGCAGCGCATCGTCGTTCGCCGCGCGAAGCACGGCGAGATGATCCGCTCGCTCGACGGCGTCGACCGCAAATTGACGACCGAGATGCTCGTCATCGCTGACGCGGCCCAGCCCGTCGCGATCGCCGGCGTCATGGGCGGCTTCAACACCATGGTGACCGAAACAACGTCGAACATCCTGCTCGAAGGCGCCTTCTTCGATCCGATCTCGATCCGAAGGACGTCGAAAGCCCTCGGCCTGATGTCCGACTCGTCGTATCGGTTCGAGCGGGGCACCAACATCGACAACGTGCCGATCGCCCTCAACGAGGCGGCGCGCCTTCTGGCCGAGATCGCCGGCGGAACGGCCGTCGCCGGCATCGTCGACGCGTATCCGGAACCGGCGCCGCTCAAACGCGTGATGCTCCGCACCCGGCGCGCCTGCCGTCTGATCGGCGTCGACCTGAAGCCCCAGCAGCTCGAAACCCTGCTGCTGCGGCTGAAGTTCGAGGTCACCCGCGAAGGCGAAACCCTGTGGGTCGGCGTTCCGCCCTACCGGCACGACATCGAGCAGGAGGCCGACCTGATCGAGGAGTGCGCCCGCCTGTTCGGCTACAACAACATTCCCGCGAAGCTTCCGGCGATCTCGGCGCCGCCCCGCCTGGAGACGCCGATTCAGAGTCTCGTCAAGCGCGTCCGCGACCATCTCACGAGCCTTGGCCTCCATGAAACGATGACCTATAGTTTCATTCCGACCGCCACCCCGCCGGAACTGGCCGAGTGCGAGCCGCTCAAACTCCAGAACCCGCTTTCCGAGGAGCTGGCCGTCATGCGCACGGGCCTGATGGCCGGCATGATCGACGCCGTCAGGCGCAACGTCCTCGCCGACGAGTATGATCTGCAGCTGTTCGAAATGGGGCGCGTCTTTCACCGGGGCGCCGGCGGCATGTCCCAGGAGTCGGACCGGCTGTGCATCGGCCTGTGCGGCGCGGCCAACATGCGCGACTGGCATCGGAGCCGCGAGGCGAACGACATCTTCCGGCTCAAGGGCCTGATCGCCTCGATTGGGAAGCTGGCAGGCCAGACCGTCCAGTTCAAGGCGGGGTCATCACCCGCTCTGCATCCATCGAACCAGTTCCAGGTTCTCGTATCCGGCAAGACCGCCGGGCATCTTGGGCAGGTCAACCCGAAATGGCTCGACAACCGCAAGCTTCCGCGCGAGATGTTCTTTGCCGAGCTCGATATCGGCCTTCTCGCCGACGCGCCGCGCCAGATGCCGAGGTTCAGGGCGATACCCGAGTTCCCCGCCGTCCGACGCGACCTCGCCCTCCTTCTCCCGCTCACCGTCCGTCACGACGACGTCGTCGGCATCGTGAAGTCCGAGGCGGGCCCTCTGCTCGAAGACGTCAGGCTGTTCGACGTGTATCAGGGAAAGGGCCTCGATCCCGACCGCCGGTCGCTCGCATTTTCATTGACTTTCCGCTCGCCGGAGCGCACTCTTACGGAAGAGGATGTTCAGCCCAGAATCGATGCCGTCGTCGCCAAAATAGCCGCGGAGCTCGATGGCCGGCTTCGCGACAAGTGACGTGAGCATCGACAGCGGCATGGGAGGATAACGTATGCATGAGTTGTATACAATATTTCTCGATCAATCCGTGGCTCAGTTCACCACGATGGGCCTGTTATTCTTCATCTCGATCGCCTGGGTATACAGGCTCTGGTCCAACGCTCAGCTTGCACACGTCAAGTTGACGACCGCGGAAAATATTCAGATCTATGGTTTCGGGGTCGTCGCCATGATCACCGCCATGATCATGTTCGGGTATATCGCCTTTCCCAACAATGCGGAAAACCTGCTCGACATGATCGGGTTGAAATACCCGCTGTTCGCCTTGACCAGTTTCGTTCAGCGGGGAATTCTCTGGGTCATACGGCTGTTCATGTAAGTCCGTCGCAACAAGCCGCCGGCTGTCGGGCAATCCGCAGCCGGCGGCTCTCGTTCAGGATATCAGTTCAAAACACGCGAGGATGGAGGATACGATGAAACGACTCTTCATGCTTTGTCTGATGGTTTGCGCTTTCCTTGCCGCCTTGGGGAGGCCTCTCTGGGCCGACGGCATGATCATCCCGATCGATCCCGAGGATCCCCGGCGCGAGCGCGTCATTTTCCGGCCGCCGATGCCCGAACAGAGCTTCACGGTTCCGTTGTCGGTCACGCGACATCGCGTCACCGTCGAGATCAAGGATATTGCGGCGTCGACGAAGGTCGACCAGGCGTTCTACAACCATGAAAACCGCGTCGTGGAAGGTCTGTACATCTTTCCGCTCCCGATCGGCGCCTCGATCAGCGGCTTCGCGATGGACATCGAAGGCAAGATGACGAAGGGCGAGCTGCTCGACGCCGACAAAGCCCGTTCCATCTATGAAAACATCGTCCGGCAGATGCGCGACCCGGGCCTTCTCGAGTTTTTCGGTACCGGCATCTTCAAGACCCGCATTTATCCCATCGAGCCTCTGAAAGAAAAGCAGGTCAAGATCGAATACCAGGAAGCGCTGCGCGCCGAGGGAAATCTCGTCAGATACGTGTATCCCCTCAACATCGAGCGGTTCTCCCAGGAACCGATGAAGGACGTATCGATCGAGATCAGGCTCACCTCGAAAACCCCGATCACGACGATCTACTCCCCCACCCACTCGATTTCGATCAAGAAGAACGGGGACTACGCAGCGACGATCGGCTTCGAAGCCGACTCGATCCGCCCCGACAAGGATTTCGTGCTCTACTACGCCCTGTCGCAGAAGGATCTGTCGATGTCGTTCCTCGCCAATCGCCCCGACCCGAGCGAGGACGGCAGTTTCATGGTCATGCTGGCGCCGCGCAGCGAACTTCAGCAGGCCGCGATGCCGTCGATCGACGTGGCGCTCGTGCTCGACACGTCGGGCAGCATGGCCGGCGCGAAGATGGACCAGGCGCGCAAATCGCTCGAGTTCTGCGTGAACGCGCTCAAGAAGGGCGACCGTTTCAACCTGATCAACTTCTCGACCGACGTCGACGGGTACAAGAACGAGCTGGTCGAGATGGACGACAAGACCCGCGCAGGGGCGCTCGAGTATATCAAACGGCTCGAACCGGTGGGCGGAACGAATATATCTGATGCGTTATTGAAAGCCATTCGCCAGCTCAAGGACAAGAAGGCCAACCGCCCCTCTTTCATCGTCTTCGTGACCGACGGCAAGCCGACGGCCGGCCTTACCGAGCCCGAGGAGATCATCCGAGAGCTCAAGAACGCCAACGACGCGAAGGTGCGCATCTTCTCGTTCGGCGTCGGCGACCAGCTGAACGCCCCGCTCATCGACCGCATCGCCGAGGAGCACGGGGGCGCCTCCGACTACGTCTCGGAGAGCGAAGACATCGAAGCGAAGGTTTCCGGCCTCTTCTCGAAGCTGACCCACCCGGTCATGACCGACGTCAGCCTGACGATCAAAAACGTCGACGTTTCGCAGATCTACCCTCAGCGTCTGCCAGACATCTTCAAGGGAAGCACCGTCACGGTTCTCGGGCGGTATCGCGGGCCCGGCGAGGCTCTCGTCACCCTGACCGGCAACATCGACGGCAAGCCCGTCAAGCTCGACTACGAGGCGTCCTTCCCCGAGCGAGAGACTGAAAACGGCTTCGTCTCGCGCATCTGGGCGACCCGCAAGATCGGCTTCCTGCTCGACCAGATCCGCAAGAACGGCGCCGACGATGAGCTCAAGAACGAGATCGTGACGCTCGCGAAGCGGTACGGCATCCTGACCCCCTACACCTCCTACCTGGTGGTGGAGGACAAGGACCTTCCCGGCCCGAACCTGCGCCGCATCATGGCGCCGTCGCCATCCGCCGGAGCCCCCGGCCCGTTCCTCGAGGAGGCGAAGGGGCGCTTCGACAGCCTCAGTTCCGCCCAGGAAGGCGCGGACGCCGTCTCGGCTGCCCGGGAAATGAACGTGATGAAGCAGGCCGAAGCGCCGATGCAGTCATTTTCGACCGCCAGGCCGTCCTCGGCCCCGACGTCGATGGGCGGCCTCAAGGCACCGACCTCGCGCGAGATCGGCGACCGCACGTTCTACCTGATCGACGAGAAGTGGGTGGACGGCTCCGTCTCGTCCGAAAGGGCGGACGTCACGATCAAAGCCTACTCGGCCGCCTACTTCGAACTCGCGAAGAAATACCCGGCAATCAACAAGTTCCTGGCCCTCGGCGACAAGCTCATCCTGAAAGTCGAAGGCAAAATCGTCGAGATTTCCGCCGACCGCGGAGTGACCGAGGCCGGCGATCTCGGCATCTGACCTGATCTGTTGGCATACCTGCGCCGCGGCCCCGACTGAGGGCCGCGGTTCTTTTTTCCGTCACCATCACGGGCCGGTTGTGATATCATTGCGCGGAAAGACGCCTCACGACACGGAAAGGAGCCACACGCCCCGTCATGGAACATTTCCTGAGCCTGATCGGAATCCCGATCCAGATCGCTATCTGCTACGCCCTTTCGACGAACCGGAAAAAGATCAACTGGGTTCTCGTCGCCGCAGGAATCACTCTCCAGTTCGTCTTCGCTCTGCTGATTCTCAAGACGGCTCCGGGCCGTGCGTTCTTTGATTTCATGAACACGATCGTCAACACGATCCTCAACTTCACCGGAGAAGGCGCCGCGTTCGTATTCGGGCCGCTCGCTTCCGCGGGCACCGAGAAGAGCATCGGGTTCATCTTCGCGTTCCAGGTGCTCCCGACGATCGTTTTCTTTTCCTCCTTCATGACGCTCCTGTATCACCTCGGCATCATGCAACGGCTGGTCTACGCCATCGCGCTCGTCATGCAGAAGACGATGAAAACCTCCGGCGCCGAATCGCTGAGCGCGGCCGCCAACATCTTCGTCGGCCAAACGGAAGCCCCGCTCGTCATCAAGCCGTATGTCGCGAAGATGACCCTGTCGGAGCTCAACTGCATCATGGTTGGCGGCATGGCGACCATCGCCGGCGGCGTCATGGCCGCCTACGTCGGCATGATGCGCGAGCATTTTCCCGACATCGCCGGCCACCTGATGGCCGCCTCTGTCATGTCTGCCCCGGCTGCGATGGTGTTCGCGAAGATCATGGTTCCCGAGGACGGCGAGCCCGAAACCTCGGGCAAGTGCGAACTGAGAATCGAAAAAATCGATCAGAACGTGATCGATGCTGCGGCCCGAGGCGCTTCAGAAGGCATGGGTCTCGCCATCAACGTTCTCGCGATGCTGATCGCCTTCATCGCCCTGATCGCGATGGGGAACCACGTCTGGGGCCTTGTTTGCGCCGCGGCCACGAAAGTTTCCGGCCTCGACCTCACGAAGATGGACACCCTCAACGAGCTGCTCGGCTATCTGAACATGCCGTTCGCCTGGATGATGGGCGTTCCCAGTCAGGACCTCCTGGTCGCCGGCCAGCTGCTCGGCGAAAAGACGGTTCTCAACGAGTTCGTCGCTTACGCTCATCTCGGCGAGATCGTCAACAACGGCACGTATCTCGGCCAGGCCGTGTCGCTCCAGCCGCGCACATGGGTCATCCTGACCTACGCCTGCTGCGGCTTCGCCAACTTCGGCTCGATCGGCATCCAGCTGGGCGGCATCGGCGGCCTCGCGCCGCACCGCCGCGGCGACCTGGCGAACCTCGGCATTCGGGCCCTTATCGCAGGCACCTTCGCCAGCTATCTCACAGCCAACATCGCAGGTCTTCTCGTCTCCTAAGTTCCCGTTTTTCAAACGTCAAACGTCTCACTTCAAACTTCCCGCCGGCTGTTTCCAGCCGGCGGGTCTGTGTTATGATGCGAGCATTCACAGCACCGTTCCAGGAGGTCTTTCTCATGAAAATCGGACTTGCGGGCCTGCCCATGTCGGGCAAGACCACGATCTTCAACATGGCGACCCGCGCCCAGGCGCAGGTTCGCGACTTCCTCGCCCAGAGCGACGAGGTCAACACCGGCGTCATCAAGGTTCCGGATGCCCGCCTGGACTACCTGACCGGCATCTACAAACCGAAGAAAACGATCCATGCGACCGTCGAGTTCACGGATATCCCCGGCGTCAGCAAGGACGAGAAAGGCTTTTCGAGCAAGACCCTCGCGAACATTCGCACCTGCGACGCGCTGATGCTGGTCATCCGGGTGTTCGGCGGCAGCGACGTGCCGCACGTCCACAACCGGGTCGATCCGGCGGCGGACCTCGAGGAACTGTTGCTCGAGTTCGTGTTTTCCGATCTCGAGATCGTCCAGAACAAGATCGAGCGCGCCCAGAAAGAGCTGAAAGCCGGCAAGAAGCCCGAAATCCTGCGCGAAATCGAGTTGATGGAGCGGCTGAAACAAACCCTCGAAGCCAATCGGCTCATCTCGAGCATCGAACTGTCAGCCGAGGACGAGGCGCTGATGCGCGGCTTCAGATTCCTGACCCAGAAACCGGTCATGCTCGTCGGCAACTGCTCCGAAGAGCAGTTCAAAAACCCCGGCGACGAGACCGTGAAGACATTCGGCGCCGCCTGCGCGAAGCACGGCTGGCCCAGCCTTCTCATCGCCGGCAAAACAGAGATGGAGATCTCCGGCCTTTCCCCCGAGGAAGAGGCCACGTTCCTCCAGGAATACGGCATCGCCGAGTCCGGTCGCGACAGGCTGATCAGGGAAGCATACCGTGTACTGAACTATATTTCATTCCTCACGGTCGGCGAGGACGAAGTTCGCGCCTGGCCGATCCAGCGGGCGACGCGCGCGCAGAAAGCGGCCGGCAAGATCCATTCCGACATCGAACGCGGCTTCATCCGCGCCGAGGTTGTCGCCTACAAGGATTTCGTCGAGAAGGGCGGCATGGCGGGCGTCAAACAGGCCGGCCTGATGCGGCTCGAGGGCAAGGAGTATCTGGTCGAGGACGGTGACATCATCAACTTCCGCTTCAACGTCTGATAAAGGGCCGCCGACACCGGCTCCGTCCGTTTCTCCAAAACGGGTTCCCCTCCAGCGGAAGCTCTCCGTCGGCATCATCGTAGCCCTTTCGGTCATCACGTTCTTTTTCGTGATGACCACGGCGTTATTTCGCGATATCGAGAGGTTCGTCGACCTGGTTCTGACTCCCGACATCCGGATCGCGCGGCTGTACGAACGATGCGGCAACCTCTGGAGCCAGATCGACGATCAACTCGCCATCAGCCTGGCCGAAACGTCCCGCGTGGATCCCCTGATCGACGAGGAGTTGATCGCGAAGTTCGAGGGGACACTGGCTGAACTCGACGGCATCGTGACGATACCGGCCCGGCGGGCAGAGTTTCTCAAGCTGACGCGGCTCGCAGCCAGCTATACCAGGCAGCTTGCGGAGCTCGACCGGCACAACCGCCGGCGCGGAGAAATCACACGGCTCGACGCCCAGAGGCGCACGAAGGCGGCACAGGCCATCTCCGCCCGCACGACCGAATTGGCGAAACGCTTCAAACGCATGCTGGAAGACGCGACGTCCACCCTCAACAGCCCGGAATTCCAGCAGTCTCTCGGCAACACGTCCTCGATGGTCACGACCATCTCGAAAATTGAGAAGGACCTCCAGGTCGTGGAGGTGGAAATCGGCCTGTATGTCGCGAAAAAGGCGGATTCCGCAACCGTCCCGGGAGCCGCCCCCGCACGCATCAATCTCCCCGATCGCATCCTGAAGCGTCTGCAGTCGATTCTCGGCCTTCTGAACCGCTCGTTGGAGGAAACGAACAGCCCCCTCCAGAAACGGGTTCTCGGAAAAATACATACAAGTATATATGACTTCAAAACCTCGTTTCTCGATCTTCGCGAGATGCTAGAACGCCCCGACAGCGAAAAAATCGAGATCGACGATCTCCTGTCCGGCTCGCTCGAGCGGATCGACCGCGTTTTCGACGAAGGACAACGGCTGGTGACGTCCGAGGCGGATGCGTTCTGGTTCAGGATTCATGCCACGTCCACGAATCTCGTCAACGAAACGAAGCGTGACTTCTATATCAGCTTCGTCTTTCTGGCGGTCGCCCTCGCAGCCGGCCTGTACATTCTGTTCACCTTCCCTCGCCGCGTTGCCGAGCCGCTTCAGCAGTTGAAAATGCAGGTCAAGCAGTTCAAACTGGGTGATTCATACGAACTTGAGCCGATCGAGAGCGACTCGGAGGAAATCTACTCGCTGGGCGAGTCGTTCCGAAATCTTACTCGAGACCTGAGCGAGCAGGCGAAAATCAACAAGGATTATCTGAAGACGATCCCGGAACTGACCGATATCTTCCGCGAATTCGAGGTCACCAGAAACGATCATGGGAAAGGGGAACAGGAGTTCGGCAACGATGCCGATCGGAAGATCCGCTTCGAAACCGCCGTCGGGAAGGTGCTTTCCCTGTTGCGGGAACGGCTTCCGAGCATCGGCCTGCTGAAGGTCATGGTCCGCGGCAACGGTCCCGCGAACCAGCCCGGCTACTGGCGTCTCGGCGAGCCCGTCATGTCGGACGAGTTCAAACGCTCGGCCGAGTTCGAACCGTATATGGCCTCGTTGGGCGCCCCCGACAGTCAGAGACTGTCCCCGTCGCAGGAGTTCATCCCCGAGTCGGAAGGCCTGACGGGCGGGTATTTCGAGGACATGAAAGACGCCAAGATATCGACGGATGACGGCAGCTTCTTCCGGAAGACCTACAACATCAACTCCATCCAGGATAACCCGCTGCTTCGCAAGCGGACGTACGAACAGGGTCTCGAGGGAAGCCTGCACCTCGAGCCGCTCAAGCCGCCCGAGTCGGACACCGACGAATACAGCCGCCTGAAGCAGCCGGAGTATCTCGGCGTGCTGTTCGTGTATTTCCCCGAACCAGACACGCTGCTTTCCCTTCAGGATATGTCCTTCATCAAGATCATCGCCGATCAGATATCGGCGCTCATCGAAACCGACAGCCTGTTGAAGGAAAAGGATTCGAAGGAGCGCATCGAGTACCAACTGTCGATGGCCAAGGAGATTCAGGGCAACCTGCTTCCCCGGGCCACGCCGACCGTGCCGGGCGTGAGGATCAGCAGCGTCAGCAAATCCGCCGGTGAAGTCGGCGGCGATTACTACGACTTTTTCGAACTCGGGCCGCATCGTCTCGGTATCGTCATCGCCGATGTCTCCGGCAAGAATATTCCGGCGGCGATCATCATGACCGTCTTCAAAATGACGCTCTCGATGATGGATCTCGCCAAACTCTCCGCCGCCGGGGTCCTCGAGAAAGCGAACGAGATCATCCAGAAGCACATCACTCCCGACCGGTTCATCACGGCGATGTACGTTATCATTGATACCGAAACCGGCGACATCGAACTCGCGTGCGCGGGTCATAATCCGGCGATTCTCGCCCGGCCGAAGGGGGAGCCCAAGCTCGGCATTCACACGGCAAAAGGAATCCCGCTCGGAATCATGGACATGCCGTACGAATCGAAGACGTTCACGATGCAGCCGGGAGATATGCTGGTCATGTATACGGACGGCGTCACCGAGGCGCGCAATCCCGCAGGGGAGGAATACGAGGAGAGCAGACTGAAGCGATTCCTGTCGGATCGGCGGGCCGCGAACCCGGCAGCGGCGCTGCTGGACAACGTGATTCAATTCATCGGCGATGCCGAGCAGCACGACGACATCACGGCCGTCACGGTTGAGTTCCTTGGGAGAAAAACATGAATTCTGATCCGGAACTTCTTTCCCGAACATTCTGGGACAAAGCCTGGTCGCGGTTTCTCAGGCACCAGGGAATCATCGCCCCGTCGGCGAAGCTGATCCAGCATATGGCCCGGCTGGTTCCGCGCAACGGGTTGGTCCTCGATCTCGGATGCGGCGAGGGGCGCAACACGATCTATCTCGCTCGGATCGGCTTCCGCGGGGTCGGGCTCGACCTGTCGAAGAAAGCCGTTCAGGTCGTCGACAACAATATTTTCGAGGAGGAAGTGAAGGCGTCGTGCCTCGTGGGCGACGCGCGCGCGCTTCCCTTCGGCAACGCTTCGCTGGATGGCATTCTCGCCCATCACCTGTTCGACCATCTCGACAGGAACGGTCTGTATGCGGCGTTTTCAGAGTGTTTCCGGGTATTGAAGCCCCAGGCTCCGCTGCTGATGACGGTCGATACGTTCGAAGCGCTTCGCGGCAGCCGTCACGCGATCGTCCGCGACGACGGTTCGATCTCGCACGTCAGCGGCCCGCAGAAAGGGCTCCTGGTGCGGCCGCTGGCCGACGAGGATCTCGCGTATCTTCCCGAGCACGGCTGGGAGCAGCTGAAGAACGAAAAGACGCCGGGCGGCAGCAGGATCGCGATGTTCCGGAAACGCCCGGGGTGCTGAAAAAGCGGACTCGGCTTCAGGATTCGGCGGGTGGCGTCGTGTGGGGGGGTTTCGACGGGTCGAGCTGCGGAGCCTGCGTAACGCGGTTCCGGCCGCTCTCCTTCGATTTATAGAGGGCCATATCCGCGGCCTTGATGAGATCGTCCATTTCGAGTGCCGAGTCGGGAAACACGGCAACGCCGAGGCTGGCCGTGAACTTGATCGTCTTGCCGCCGGCCTCGAGGGAATCCATCTCGATGGCGCGGCGCACGCGCTCGGCGACGGCCATGGCGCCTTGCATGTCGGTTTCCGGCAAAACCAGGGCGAACTCCTCGCCGCCGTACCGCACCGGCAGGTCGTGCGTTCTCACGGCCTTGCGCATGATCGTGGCGACGCGCTTGAGCACTTCGTCGCCGGTCTGGTGGCCGTAGGTGTCGTTGAACTTCTTGAAATGATCGACATCGATCATGATCAGGGCGAGAGCCCTGTTGAAGCGGGCGGCGCGCTTGACCTCGTCGAAGAGGCGCTGTTTGAAATACTTGTGCAGATATAACCGCGTCATGCCGTCGGTGATGGCCTGCTCGTACAGTTTCGCGTTCTTGACGGCGGCCCCGAGCTGGACGGCGAAGACGGTGACGAGACGCTGATCGCGCTCCGAGAACTCGCTCCCAGAGGTCTTTTCACACATGTGCATCGCGCCGAGGAACTCGCCCTGGTGAACGATCGGCACGATCACGAAGGATTTGCCGAAGACGATCTCGTCGATCTCGGGCATTTTCTGCGTCTCGGCCACTTCCCGCATCATCTTGATCGGCTCTTTGTTGGTGAAAAGCTTCTGGCAGACGCCGCTTCGGGCAAGAGGAATCGTATCGGGAATGTCCGTCGTGTCGCCGAGGTGGCTGCGGAGGGTGAACGCCTCGTGCTCCTCGTCGTACAGCCAGATCGAGCCGCGCTTGACCTCGGAGATCTCGGAGGTCGCGCTCATGGCCATGTCGAGCAGCGTCTGCAACTGAAGCTCGGAGGCGATCATCTGAGTCGCCTGGTACAGGATGCTGACTTCCTGGATCTTGTCGTCGAGGCGCTTATTGGTGTCGCGCAGATCGGCCATCAGGAGGAAGTTATTTATTGCGACAGATATATTTCTCGAAAGAGTCGTGAGAAAACTGATTTCCTTCTCGGAGAACGTCTCGCGCTTGAGCTTGCGCCCGACGACCAGGAAGCCGATCAGCTTTTCGCGAACCTTGAGGATCGAGATCGAGTTGAGATCGTCTTCACGAAAGTCGGCGACCAGCCCCTTCATGAACGGGAACTCTTCGATCGCAAAAGTGATCGGATCGTTCTGCTTCTCGATTTCCTGCGCTTCGGCGGAAGAAAGCGTATGAACGGCTGACTTTTTCGAAAGCTTCCAGGAGCAGCGGAGAGAGACGCTTTCCGACATGGCATCGAAAATGAAGATACCGCCCTTGCTCACGCCGAGGGTGCCGAGAAGCAGATGCAGGAGAGATTTCAGCTGGGCGTCGAAACTCGTGACGCGGCAGAGCTCGTCGCCGATGTCGCTAAGCGCCTTGAGTACATATTCGTAACGAAGAACCTGTTGTTGGGCGTCCGTCTCGATTCCCGTCACGATGACTTCCGGTTCCTGGGCTTCAGGAGCTCTTGAAGGAGGCGACAGCCTGCTCTTCGGCATCGAAAGCTTGCGCGAACTGGAGCAGGCCCATCATCTCGAACGTCTTGCGGTTCGTCGACGTCAGATTCGTGAAAGCGAGCGCTCCGCCAGCCTCTTCGATTGCCTCGATGACGCCGATCAGGATCGAGATGCCGATGCTGTTGATGAGCGGCGATTGATCGAGGTTGATGACGATTTTCTTGATGTCCTTGCCCAGATGCTCGGAACACACGGTATCGACCTGCTCGGCACCGAGGTCGTTCAGATACCCTTTTGTGCGGATGATCAGAACGGGTCCGTCCACCTGATGAACCAAGGAAAATTCGTCTGCCATATCGACTCCGGTTGGGCTCGGTCACTCTCTTCACGACGATGCCCCGGGTATTGCAGCTGATCCTGTCGATACCAAGGCGGCATCACGCACTCGGGGTCACAATAACACAAAACAGGATACCACACAACAACCCTTCCCAAAAAAGTTTCACTTGCACAACCTGAAATTCTGAATACACTTTTACCCCCAAATGTGGAATGTACGTTTCCAACGCACGATCCGCGGACTCGCGCTTTTCCTCGCAGCCCTCGGCATCATTGTCGCGCTCGTCTGGATATTCGCAGACGCACCGAATCGTGTACATCCCGCCAATGCGAAAATCTTCTACACAACCCATCAGCTCAGGTCGGAATTCTGGCCGGGAAGCACCTGGCTTGCACTGCTCGGCGGCATCATCGCCGCTTCTCTGATCGGGGTTCCGTCGGGCCTTCAGTTCGCATGCCTGTTTCCGTTCGTTCCTCCCTTGAAAGCATGGGCGTTCATCGTCATCTCGCAGGTTTTTTCGACCTGGCTGATTCTGCGCATCCATTCCGGAAGAGGACTATCCGGGGCAGCAGCCGAACTCGGGGAAGCGGCCGCCGGCGCGGGAGATCCGCTGAGACTTGCGTGGTTCCTGCGCCTCCTCCTCGGTCTCCCGAACCGAAGCATCGATCTCGCCCTGGCGGCCAGGACAGATGCGGTACACCCGCCCCGCAGGCTCGCACTCTGGTCTCTTCCCGGCCATTCCCTGCGCGCGGCCGGTGTCGGCCTCTGGATCCATGCGATTTCCTTGTTGATCATCGATTTCAGGCCGTTTCCCGAATACGATTTCGCCCTGGCGGGCACCATGACCGTGGTTCTTTCGTTTTTCTGGCTCCTCCCCTGGATCCCCGAACTCATTCCTGGCGGCGCGCCGGTTCAAAAACTCGTTTCCCTCTGTGCGGGCGGCGTTCCGGCCCTGCCTGAACCCGAAACCGTTCCTCAAGGGGCAGAAGCGCCGCAGACCGGCGCCCCGGCCGCTCCCGCGAAAGGATAAATGCATTCCCGGGTGGAAAAACGATCCGCGGCATGGTATAAGGGTTCTCGCACATTCATCCCGCCAGGAGGACCCATGAGCCGCAATACAGGGCCACTCATCAAGGAATTGAAGCACAGGGCAGCAAGAATCCGCTTGCTGTCGCTCCAGACGACTGCCAAGGCAGGCTCCGGCCACCCGACGTCCTGCTGTTCGGCCGCCGATCTGCTATCGGTCCTTTTCTTTCACACGATGCGCTACGATCCGGCGCATCCCGAGTCGCACGCCAACGATCGCCTGGTCATGTCGAAGGGTCACGCGGCCCCGGCGTTGTATGCAGCCTGGTGCGAAGCCGGCTTTCTCAAGGAAGCGGACCTGTTCACGCTCCGCCAGATGAACTCCCCGATCGAAGGGCATCCGATGCCCTGCCTGCCGTTCGTCGATGTCGCCACCGGCTCCCTCGGCCAGGGGCTGTCGGTTGGTCTCGGCATCGCCCTCCAGCAGTCACGCGTGCTCAAGAGCGACGCGCGCACCTACGTTCTGCTTGGCGACGGCGAAATGGCCGAAGGCTCTGTCTGGGAAGCCTTCGCCCTCGCCGCCCACCTCAAGATGGATAACATCACCGCGATCGTCGACGTGAACCGCCTCGGCCAGAGCCAGGCGACGATGCACGGACACGACATGAACGCCTACGCCCGCAAGATCGAGTCCTTCGGCTGGGAAGCGCTGGAAGTCGACGGTCACGATTTCGAGGAGCTCCTCACCGCATTCGACCGCGCCGTGAAGGTCTCGGGGAAACCCGTCTGCATTCTCGCCCGCACCTTCAAGGGCCACGGCGTCGCCGCGATGGAGAACAAAGACGGCTGGCACGGCAAGCCCATGAAACCGGGCGCCGAGCTTGACGCCGCCTGCGCGGACGTCTCGAACGACATCATGAAAAGCCCGCCAGCCCCGGTCATCCACAAGCCGTCCCCGGCGAAGGGCACCATCCCGGGCGGCCCGGTCGCCCCGCATATCCCGCCGGCCCCCTACCAGGCCGGTGCGAAGGTCGCCACACGCCAGGCCGTCGGCGATGCGCTCGTCGCGCTCGGCGACGCCGATTCCCGGATCTGGGTCATCGACGGCGACACGCAGAACTCGACGTTCGCGGAAAAGTTCACCCAGAAGTTCCCCGACCGCTCGGTCGAGTGCTTCATCGCCGAGCAGAACATGGCAGGCATCTCGGCCGGCCTCGCAGCTCGCGGCCTGATCCCGTTCGCCTGCACGTTCGGGGCATTCCTGGCCCGCGCCTTCGACCAGATCCGCATGGCGGCCCTTTCCGGTCTGAAGGTGAAATTCCTCGGAACCCACGCGGGCATCTCGATCGGCGAAGACGGCCCGTCGCAGATGGCGCTCGAAGACATCGCCTCGTTCCGCACGCTTCCGAACGGTGCGGTGCTCTATCCCTCCGACGCGGTTTCGGCCTACCACTGCATCGCCGAGCTCGCCCGCCACAACGGCCCTGGCTACGTGCGCCTCTCCCGCCCCGCCACGGCCCTGCTTTACAAGGCCGACGAAAGCTTCCCCCTGGGCGAACTGAAGATCGTGCGACCGTCCAAAGCGCCGAAACTGACCGTCGTTTCCGCCGGCGTCATTCTGCACGAAGTCCTCAAGGCCCTCGACACACTCCCGAACGGGAACCAGGTGCAGGTGGTCGACCTGTACTGCGTGAAACCCTTCCCGACCGAGAAGATGATCGAAGCGCTCAACGCTTCGGGCGGCCGCATCGCGGTGTTCGAGGAACACGCTCGCGAAGGCGGCATCGGCGAAGCGATCGCGAGCGGCCTCGCAGGCCGGATTCGCGACTGGAAGCACGTCGCCGTGACCAGCGTGCCCCGCTCGGGACCGCCGGAAGCGCTTCTCGACTCGTTCGGCCTCTCTTCCGCGAAGATCGCCGCAACGATTTCCGGACTTCTCTCCTGAGATCCGCAATGCGCGCAAACAGGCGTCCCTTCCGGGGGGCGCCTGTTTTTTTTGCATTTCTTTTTCGTCTTCGGAATCCCATCGGGGACTTCCAGCGTATGCGCTTGTTTGCGTTTGTCCGTTCCTGTCTTTCGGCGACGGCCGATTCGGCGTTAAGGAATCTTCAGTTCCAGCCGAAACAGGGTATGGTTTTGTTTGCCTCCTTATGTTTCGGACCGGGTTTCTGAACCCGGTCTTTTTTTTGGCCCGCATCCCGTGACACGGGGCGCAGAAGGGAGAACATCACGTGACGGAAATCTATGTCATCGGCATTTCAGGCCTCTCGGGATCCGGCAAGAGCAGCGTATCGAAAGCGATCGCGAAGCGGTTTCCCGGCAAGGTGTCGATTCTCGAGCATGACATGTATTACCGCGCGAAATCGCAGCAGACGATCAAGAATTACGATCATCCGGACGCGCTCGAAACGGATCTGCTGATCAAACACATCTACCAACTCAAGGACGGCAAATCGATCGAACGACCCATCTACGATTTCAAGACCTCGGACCGCCTGAAGGAAACCGTCACGATCAAGCCGCATCCGATCCTGGTCGTCGAGGGGCTGCTCCTTTTCTGCATCGCTGAGCTGATGCCGCTCTGCGATTTGCGGATTTTCGTCGACGTGCCGCTCGACGTCGCCATCATCCGGCGCCTCAAGCGGGACCATATCGAACGAGGCCGGACGGTGCAGAGCATCATCGCCCAGTATGAGAGCACGGTACGCGATGCGGCAATCAGCCTCGTCCAGCCGTCGCGCTACGTCGCCGACCTCATCATCCCGCACGGCTCGAACAACCAGGTCGGCCTCGAGGTGCTGTACGGCAAGATCAACGACCTGCTCCACAACGCGAAACCGCCCGCGCACGACATGGCGCGGACGGTCGGCAACAAGGATTTCGAGGTCTGAATTCAGCGCATCGGCCAGGGCAGGTCGGTCGGAAGCTGGAATAGATTCGGCGGCGGAATCGGGATCGCATCGACATCGACGGGGAGCGTGCTTCCCGATGCGGGGGCCGGGGCGAACGTCTCGACCAGCAGACGGTTGATGGCGTCACGCTCGTCGGCCGCCACCTCCTGCCATCCCCGGACCGTCAGAGCCCGGTGGATGTCGGCGTTCGCGAGCCAGTTCCGGCCGGCCGGCGGCAGGGCGGCAAGCCGGCTCAGTACGGCGGCTTCGACGGCTTTTCGGGTGGAGTCGTCCCATGCGACGATGCGCCGGTCGCGCAGCTTGAGCGCCATCTGGACCAGTTCGATGAAGGCCGCGAGCGACCGCCGCGTTACCGGAGGCGTGCCGGCGCCGAGTACGTCGAGTTCCTGGGCATTGATGCGGGAGATCGCCCGCGAGAGGTCGAGCCGGGGCTCCTTTTTCGACTCGCCGAGGAACACGTCTTTCAATATCACTCGATATTGTCCGCGACGTTCCGGCGGCGACGCGCAGACGTCCTTCCACAGGCTCGCCACCTCCTTCAGATCGTCGAGGAGATCGCCCTTGAACTGGAGATATTCCTGCATCAGTGCCGTCCGGACCGATTCCTGCTCGGCCTGGGTCATGGCGATGCCGAACGCGAACTCGATGCAGTTGAAAAAGACGTTCGCCTGCCCCATCGAAAGAGGCCGTTCTCCCGGCACGAGGATTCTCGCCGCTTCGGGGCCCTCGAGCGGGTACCACCCGGGCGTTTCGCCAAACGCCGGCGAGGCCAGCACGACGAAGATCATGACATATCGAATAATATATTTCACGTCACACCTCCAGAATCATCAGGCTTTGGTCGTCATGCGGCACGTTCGCTTCGGCCGCACGTTTGAGATGCCCGACAAGCTCCCCGAAGGGGTCTCTGCCGGCAGAAGTCCAGTCGGCGATCATTTTCCCCAGCCAGTCGCCGTCGAGAGACGGATCGTTCTTGTGAACCTCGGTCACGCCGTCGCTGCAGCACAGGATACGGCATCCCGGCGGCAGGGACAACTCCCTGGACTGGTATCCGTCGCCACCTCCAAGACCCAACGGAGGGTTTTGAAGTTCGATCCTGGATACGGCGCCGTCGGCACCGACGAGGTAGGGATTCTCGTTCCCCGCACAGGCGACCTGGACAGAGCGCGCGTCCCGTTTCCATCGAAGGCAAACCATCGTGACGAACAGGGGAAACCGGTCGGCGATGAAACCGACCAGACGATCGTTCAGTTTCTGCAGGAGGGCTGCCGGCATCGTGGCCGACGGCAGTTCGTCGCGGACGAAGCCGTGAAGCAGCGGCACGAACTGGGAGGCGAACAGTCCTTTCCCCATGATATCGCCCAGCATCAGCCAGCCGCCATCCGCCTCCTCGCGCACGAACATCACGTCGCCCCCGACGATCTGGGACTGGGCGTTCCAGAGCCGGACGCGGGCCCCGGGAAACGTCGTAACGTCCGACGGCATCAGGGCCTTCTGGATGGTCCTCGCAAGTTCTATTTGCAGGTCAATTTTTTCCTGGCGCTCGCGGAGTTCGAACACGCTCTTTTTCAGGGCCGTCTCGAGCATGTGGCGGTCCGTCGTGTCGCGGGCGGTCATTACATATCCGACGCAGTCTCCGTTCTCGCCCCTGAGAGACGTGGCCGTGATCGACAACCACCGGTCGCCAACGGGCACCTCGGCCCGATAGGGTTTCTCAGCCCCGGACTCGCCGACGATCTTCCGTATTTTCCAGGGGCATCGGTGACAGGCATCCATCGGTTTTCCGCGTATTTCATCCAGGGCGACCGACAGGATCTCCTCGGCCTGCCGGTTGAGGAACACGACGTTTCCGTCGCGGTCGGCGATGACGATGCCATCGCCCAGCGAGTGGAACAGCGAACGCCCCAACCCTGTCTGGAACGGGGCTTCGGAAGACGTTTTGTCGGTCATGACAGGAATCCGTTCTCTCTGAAGCTGAAATAGCCTTCGTGTTCGCGGCCCAGGATGAGATGGTCGAGGAAGCGGATGTCGAGCGTGCCGGCCGCGGCCGCGAGGGCGCGCGTGATCGCATGGTCGGCGGTCGAGGGTTTCAGGTGGCCGCTCGGGTGGTTGTGCGCGACGAGAATGGCCGTCGCATGCAACGCCAGGGCTCTTCTCATCACCAGCCGCGGATAGACGGCCGTCTGGTCCTCGACGCCCTTCGAGAGGGCTTCTTCGGCGATCACCGTGTTGGCGTTGTCCAGGAACACGACGCGGAATTCCTCGACCGGAAGGTTCGCCATGATGCCGCTGAGATAGGTGATAGCCGTGCTCGCGTTGGTGATGGTGGGGGTATTCCCGAACGTTTTGAGCTTGAGGACGTGATGGGAGATATCTCGCACCAGGTGCAGCATGCGGGCGGCGGAATCGGGGATTCCGCCCTCCTCCATCAGCCTGTGCCGCGGGGCCGCGAAAACGCCGGGCAAATCCTTGAATCCGGCGAGCAGACGTTTCGCCTGCGGCTTCGTATCTATATATGGTATGCAATAGAACAGCAGGAATTCCAGGATCTCGTGCTCGGCGAAGCCCTGGAGCCCGGCCCGGTCGTAACGCTCACGAACGCGTTGCCGGTGGCCGTGCGGGCTGGTTGCGTCCTTTTTTGGGGCCGGCACGGGGCGCTCCGGCCTCCGGAACTGAGAACCGGATGCCGGACCGGGCGGGTGCTTCGGGCCGTTCCCGTTCAGAATCGGCCCCCCTTCAGGTTGCAGGCCATTCCCGGCTCGATCTGGAGATTGTCGTACCAGTCGTCGTGCTCGACCTCGAAAATGTTCGCGTGCAGGTTCGCGAGAATCTGTTTTCCCTGTTGGGTCAGCCGGAGGTAGGGAATGACCTCCTTCACGTAGGGATACACGGTCTTCCAGTAGAAGCGGGGGAAGTGGCGCTTCAGATCGCCCGGGTCGGCATAGCCGAACTCTTTGGCGGCGCCGGTCTCGGTGAACTCGTAGTAAAGGGCGCTGATCTTCTTGAGGTAGCGCGGATCGCTGAGTTGGCCGATCAGATCGGCGGCGCGCACGATGTTCGGATAGCTCATTCCCTCGTTTCTCGCCTGGGACTGAGGCACGGGAAACCGCGTCAACTCGATGTTCGCGACGATGAGATCGGCCTTGAGGATCTGGTGGGCCCCGAACCGCTCCCAGATGAACAGCTTGCCGCGATCGACGTGATACGGCGTCAGGGCCGCATCGGTATTGCCGAAGCCCACCTTCACCATCTCGCTTCCGTTCCCCGTCGCGTATTCGCCGGGGCGGTCGGCGCGGCAGACGCCTCTGACGTAGCCGATGTCGTGGCAGGTCAACGAAATGATGCAGTGCATCCAGTCGTAGGGGGTGACGCCGCTCTGGCGCAGCTGCCGGCCACGCAACATTTCCTGGCCGACCAGCGTCACGAGGATCGAGTGTTCGACGTTGTGGTAGAGCGCATCGCTGTTCGCGATGTTCTCCATCGCCATCAACCCGGCCCACGCGATGATGTCGGCATATTCGGGATTCTGGCCGCCGAAACTCCTTCGGTAGCCGTCCCGGAGGCGTTTGATGAAATCATCGATCATGAGCTCAACGGCATTGAACATGACTTTCCTCTCTCCAGCAGCAGTTTTTTTCAGGAATGTACCGATCCCGTCAAAGCATAACAAAGAGCCTCTCTGCGGGCAACCATCATCGCCGAATGCAGAGCCGTTCGAGCCGTTCCGTTGACATTCGCCGCCCGGGGCATTTAGCATGACAGGAGAAAACACCAGACCCGAACAGGGAGGATCGACGCATGTCCGTCAGGCTGTTTCGCGCTGTACCCATTCTTCTGGCCGCCGTTCTGGGACTTCTCGCAACATGGACCGGGGGCCTGTCGGCCGAGCCTCAGGCACCGGTGTTTGCGAACACCGCTTCCGCGCCTGCCGGTCTGATCTCCGAGCGCATCCGCTATATTCCGTTCACAGATTTCCAGCAACTCATGGAACGGAATCCGCGGTTCATGCTCCTTCCCCGGGAAGCCTACGACAGGCTGAAAGATGCCAAGGATGCCTTCCTAGCACGCCATCCCGCGAGCCCCCTCCCCCTGCTCGATCTCGACTTCATCTTCGGGGGCGCCGAGTATCGCGTCACGGTCCGCAACCGCGTCGCCGCAGTCGAGGGCCGCCTCTGGTTCGAGATGCCCAATCCGAGATGGGCACTCCTGTCGCTCACCGGCGGCGATCTCGGATTCGAGTGGGTCAGGCTCGACGGCCGCCCGGTCGGGATCGTCCCGACCTCCTTCGGCGGTATCCAGGACGGCGCGGCGCCGCGCGGTCAGGTCGAGTTGCTTCAGAAGCGATACAACGATGCCGCGCGCGGTGTCAGAACGCAGACAGCGCGCCAGGCGAACCGGAGATCGCCGCAGAACAGCGACTTCATGCTCGCCGTGAAAGGCCCGGACAGGCATGAGGTCAGCTTCCGGTTCCTGTGTCCCCAGGTCGACGACCCCGAGCGGAATGAAGTCACGTTCCGCATCCCGCGAGTTCCCACCAACCGGATCGAGGTCTTCCTCGACCAGACCGACCAGTTCGGCGAGATCGACCGCGCCGAAGGAATCGACCAGCGGAACGTCGGTGAGGGAACCTGGTTTTCCGGCATTCTCGGCCCCACCGACCGCTGCACCATCCGCTGGGCGCCGCGCACATCCCCCGCTCCCGGCCAGGAACCGGAAGAAGCCGCACAGACGGCATCCGCGCCGTCTCCCGCGCCGCAGCGGCCGGAGGAACCGGCCAGGCTCCTCGCCGAAACGCTGGTCCTCCACTCGATCGGCGAAGGGTTCGTTCGCTCGGAAACCCGACTGAACCTGAACATCACCCGTTCTGCCGCCGAGCAGGCCGTGATCCTGATTCCATCCGGCACCGAGATCCTCGACGTCCGGAGCGAACGCCTGGCCGGGCACGAAATCGAGACAGGCAGCGAGACCAGACTGATCTGTCGCTTCACATCGCGCATCAAGGGGCCGGTTTCCATCGAACTCACATCGGAAACGCGGATGACGGACGTCGCCCAGCTCCTCTCGCTCCCCGTCATGAAGGTGCTCGGCGCCGAACGCGACCAGGGCCATATCGGTATCGAAGCCCGCACCTCGATCGAAATTCGCAAGACCGACTCGCTTGCCGACCTGCCCAAAGTGACGTCCGTCGACGTCACCGATCTGCCGGCCGAGCTGTCCGGGCTGGCCAACCGGCCGATCCTGCTCGCGTTTCGGTATCTCGAACCACCGCTGGATCCGCCGCTGCAACTCGACGTCGTCCGTCACGCCGACGTGCCGGTCCTGAACGCCGTCATCGACACGCTTGATGGCACGACGGTGTTCACGAGCGACGGCTCATCGGTTACCTGCCTCGACATGCGTCTCAAGAACAACGGCGAGCAGTATCTCTCGGCCCGCATCACGAGCGGCTCGGAAATTTTATCCACGGCTCTGGACGGCGCTCCGGTCACCGCGTCGACCCGCGGCTCGGACACGTGCCTGATTCCAATCGGAACTGCTCGCACGGCGACGTCGGGCAAAAACGGGTTCACGGTCAGGCTGGTCTACAAATCGCCCGCGCCCGTCAGCGGCCTGATCTACAAGCAGGTCTCGGCGCTGCCGACCCTGGATCTCGACGTCATGAGCCTTTCCTGGCGCGTGTATGCACCGGACCGGTATGACCTGATCGCCAGGCCGTCGAATCTGTCGTTCGCCGACCGCCCGATCCGGATCGCCCCGTTCGAAGCCGTCTCGGTTTTCTTCTCGGGCATCGCGTCATCCGAGGGGCTGATCTTCATCGTCGTCGTCCTGGTCCTCATCCTGATCTGGACGCGCATCAAACAAAGCGATGGCTTTTCCTGGAGAGGCGCCTTCGAAATATTCGTTGTCGTATGCATCATATTCCTCCTCGCCAGCGTTTCCGGCCCGATGATCGGCAGCATCACCGATCAGGGCTACTCCTCGATGCAGAGAGCCAAAATGTTTTCGCAGATCAATGAGATCAGCCCATCCGCCGTTTCCCCCGGCGACGAGGAAGTGCAGGAAGACACCG
This sequence comes from Candidatus Ozemobacteraceae bacterium, assembly GCA_035373905.1. Taxonomy (NCBI): domain Bacteria; phylum Candidatus Rifleibacteriota; class Candidatus Ozemibacteria; family Candidatus Ozemibacteraceae; species Candidatus Ozemibacteraceae bacterium. The sequence continues at coordinate 51,608 of DAOSOK010000007.1, forward strand.
AATACGCTCCCTCCCGCAAGGATATGAAATCGGAGATGACCGACAAGCGCCTCGAACGAAAGACCGATTCGATGGAGGCACTCGGCCTGAAAGGCCCCATGATGAAAGGCGGCGCGAGACCCGGCCAGGCGCGCCGCGCGCCGGGGCGCGACGTCGGCGCTCTTCCCGTGGACATGAAGATCCCGACGGGCGGAAAGTCCGTGGTCGTCTTCCGGAACCATCTGCCGGCCGGCCAGGCTGCGAAGTTCAAGGGCATCATCTTCTGGGAGCCGATTCGCACCGGCCTCAAGGCGATCATGGGTATCGCCGGCCTGCTGTTCGCCCTTCCCATCTGGCTGTCGGCGCAGCGGCGTAGCCCCGCCATCGCCGGACTGTTCGCCGTCACGCTCATCATCGCGGTCGCCGTCGTGGAACACCTGATGCCGAAGCTCCAGATCGCGGCATGGATCGCGTTTTTCCTCGTCCTCGCCCTCCTGATGATCGCGCGAAAATTGTTTGCCGTGCGTTCCGGTGATTCGCAGGGGAACGTCGTCGTCACGGGCGTTGCGCTCCTTTTCCTCCTGTCCGGCATCTCGCCGGCGATGTCGGCCGAACCGCCCGCCGCGGATCCCCGCGTCGAACGAATCCTCGATCTGTATGTTCCCTACTCCCAGCTTGGCGACCGTCTGCCCCGTGACAGCGGCTTCGTCGCGCTCTCCCTCGACGAATACAACTATCTGCGCGACATCGGCATTCCCGACCCCGACCCGTCCCGATGGTATCCGCCGCTGGGGGTGACATTCGTCAACGCGTCGTATACGGCGCGGGTGACGAAGGACCGCGTCGATATCTCGCTGAAATTCGAAGTCGTGCTGTCCGGAAAAGGCTTCAAGCAACTCGAGTTCCCGACGGAGGGGGTGGGCGTCAAATCCGTCACGATCGACGGCGTTCCGGCGCTTCTGGCGCCCGAAACACAGCAGTCCGGCCCCCAGCACACGGATCTCGTGCCCCGCCAGCAGTTGCAAAACGACATCGCGATGGTGCAAACCGCGATCCAGCAGGCGACGGTGCAACAAGTTCAGAACGTTTCCCCGCTCGCGTTCCGCGAGAAGCGGCCGGTTATCCTGACGGACCGGGAAGGCCCGGTCCTTATCGAAGCCGAACTGGTCAAGGATCTGACCTCCAAAACGCAGACGAATGCCCCTGTCGACGGCTTCCAGCTGCCGGTTCCCGTTTACGGCCCGGCCGTTCTGAACCTCGTCATCGACCGCCCGAACCAGGCCGTCGAAATCAAGCCCGGCGTGATTACCCGAACCGCCGACGCCGTCGGTACGACCATGGTGACGGCCGTTCTGCAACCCGCTCCCGCGATCTCCGTCGAGTGGCGTGACAAGGCGGTTGCGTCCGACCAGCAGCAGAAACCTCCGTCGGAACCGGTTCCCGCCGCTCCCGGGATCGCCCGGGTCGCCGTCGATCACGAAGTTCTTTTCACGGTTTCGGAAGGCGTCATCGCGGCGAATGACGTGGTTCGCCTCCAGATCGACCAGCACCCTGCCGGGGAATTTCTGTTCGAGATTCCTGCCGGAGCCGACGTGATCGAGGTGAACGGGGCCGATATCGCGAGCTGGAGCTGCGTTCCAACGTCCGACGGCAAGCAGGAGCTACGCGTTCAGCTCAACGCGCGGCGGATGAACCAGGTCGAACTGAGAATCTCGATGGAGCGCCAGACGCCGGCAATCAACGGCTCGTTTCCGCTCGATCTTCCACGGCTTCGAAGCGCGGGCGCCCGTTCCCGGATCGACCGCCAGAACGGATATTTCGGCGTCGAAGTCCGCGAGGGTCTCGAAGTGCGCGTCGAGCACTCTGCTGAAGCAACGGGAATCGACGCATCCGAACTTCCCGCATCGATGACCGGAAGCGCCCGCGGCTTCATGGCCCAGGCGTTCAAATACCAGAAGGACGCGACCGCCTCGATGACAGTGACGAAACATCGCAACCTCGAGGTCAGCACGGCCCAGATCGACGCCGCCGTCGCGAAAACGGTCATGAACGACGATGGCGAGGCCCTGACGCGGCTCGACCTGGTCGTGCGCAACAACAACAACCAGTTCCTCGTCCTCCGCTCGATGCCAGAACGGCTCAAAATCCTGGCTCTGGAGGTGAACGGCGAGGCAATGAAGCCCGGCCGTAGCAAGGACGGCGAGATCTACGTGCCCCTGATCCGTTCGCCGCGGACCGGCAAGACCTATACCCCGTTCGGCGTGACGATCTTCTTCTCGGAGAAACTCGGAAGACTGCACTGGAAAGGGCGTTTCGAACTGCATCTGCCGATGATGTCGCTCGACGTCAGCCAGATGAACTGGAAGCTCGACCTTCCGGCAGGACATTTCATGGCCCGCCTCGGCGGCGAGTTCCAGCACGGCTGGGAATCGATGCCCGAGCTCCCCGGGCAAGTGTATTCCGGCGCGATCGGCGGGAAGATGGCCTCGAACGTGATGTCCCAGATGATGCCGCGGAGCATGCCGGCCGTGAGCCCCGGAGCTCCGCGAAGTTCCGCCGGTCTGCTTCCGGTCATTCCGACGCTTCCCGAGGGGTCGGAGTGCCTTCTGTTCCACCGGAAGCTGATCACGACGGGAAGCCGCGCGCCTCGGCTCGTGATCTTCCATGCCCGCAAACCGATGGTCGATGGCGTTCTGCTGGCGATCGTGCTGTTCATCGGGCTCATCGCCAGTTCCGCCATTTTCGGCTTCGCCGGCGGACGTGCCGCTGCGGCCGTCTTCAAAACCGCGATCCTGGTACTGTGCGGGGCGGCCGCGCTGACCGGCGAGAGCATGTTCGCCCAAGACCTGCCCTGGTTCGATCGCATTCTCGATGCGTACATCCTCGGTGTCGAGGTCGGCTGCGCCTTCGCGTTCGCCTGGTGGCTTCTGATCCCGCCGAGACCGGCTGAAGAACAGCCGAAACCGAAGGCTGCCCCGACACCTCAGCCCGTCCAGCCGCCCCAGATACCGCAGGCGTGACCGCCCGCATCCACGCGGCCATCATTCCGGCTCCGGCATTCGCCGCGGGCCGGTTTCATTATTTGCCTTCATATACACCGAAGAGTTGCCCCCCGTCGCCCGGTGAGGTAGAATTGCCGAAAATGGGCGTCCCGCGCGGATGCCCGCGAGGAAAGGAGCATGAAGACGATGCCTGCGTCAGAATGCGTTACGTATCTCGGCCTGAACGGCCTCAAGCACGTGTATCGGAATCTTCCCCCGGCGGCCCTGATCGAAGAGGCCCTCGACCGCGGCGAAGGCGAGCTTGCCTCGAATGGGGCCCTCGTCGTCCGCACCGGAAACCCCTCCGGCCGGTCCCCGAACAACCGGTTCGTCGTGGAGACGCCCGAGCACAAGGATATCTGGTGGGGGGCCGTCAACAAACAGCTGTCGACGGACAACTGGAACCGCCTCATCACTCTCGCCCGCGGCTATCTTCAGAACCGCGACGCGTTCGTGTTCGACGGTTTCGCCGGCGCCGACCCGCGATATCGTCTCCAGGTGCGCGTCGTCACCGAACGCGCCTGGCACAACCTCTTTGCCCGCACCCTGTTCATCAGGCCCAAGGCCCAGGACAAGATCAACGACGTGCCTGATTTCACCGTCCTGAACGTCTGCGGCATGCACGCCCCGGATTTCAAGACGATGGGCCTGAACTCGGGCATCTTCATCGTCCTCAACTTCGCCGAGCGCATCATCCTGATCGGCGGCACCAACTACGCCGGCGAGATCAAGAAAAGTATATTTTCCGTTATGAATTACCTCCTGCCGAAACGCGGCGTCTTCCCGATGCACTGTTCGGCCAACGTCGGCCGCGAAGGCGACACGGCTCTGTTCTTCGGCCTCTCCGGAACCGGGAAGACCACCCTCTCCGCCGACCCTGCCCGCCAGCTCATCGGCGACGACGAGCACGGCTGGAGCGACAACGGCATTTTCAACTTCGAGGGCGGCTGTTACGCCAAGTGCATCAAGCTCTCGAAAGAGAACGAGCCCCAGATCTACGACGCCATACGGTTCGGATCGGTGCTCGAGAACGTGGTCATCGACGAGCAGCGCCGCCCCGATTACGACAACGGCTCGCTGACGGAAAACACCCGCGCGACCTATCCCGTCACCCACATCGACAACTGCGTCCTCGAGGGCGTGGGCGGCCATCCCCGCAACGTGTTCTTCCTCGCGGCCGATGCGTTCGGCGTCCTCCCCCCCATCGCGCGTCTCTCGCCCGAACAGGCGATGTATCATTTCCTGTCCGGCTACACGTCGAAGCTGGCCGGAACCGAAGCCGGCATCACCGAGCCCACGACCACCTTCTCGGCCTGTTTCGGGGCCCCGTTCCTCGTCCATCATCCGTTCACTTACGCCCAGATGCTCGGAGAGGCGATGAAGAAGCACGGCACCCGCATCTGGCTCGTGAACACCGGCTGGTCCGGCGGCGCCTACGGCGTCGGGAAGCGGATGAAGATCGCCTACACCCGCGCCCTGCTCACTGCCGCTCTCGACGGCTCGCTCGACAAGGTCGCGTTCGCGGCCGATCCGATCTTCGGCATCCAGGTCCCGCAGGAATGCCCCGGCGTCCCGACCGAGATCCTCACGCCGAAGAATGCCTGGGCCGACAAGGCGGCCTACGACCGCACCGCAGACGATCTCGCCCGCCGCTTCGCCGAAAATTTCCGCTCCTTCGAAGACCGCGCCTCTCCCGAAGTCGTCAAGGCCGGCCCGGCCGTCAAAAAGACCGCCGAGGCAACCAGGTAACGAGTATTCGCATAATTATTGAACCCCCCGGATCATCGTCCGGGGGGTTCTCGTATCGTTCCGGTCGTGCGCCGTTTTTCGGTCAGGCCGGGACGGCTTCGGCCCCTTCCGGCCTGACGGCCTGCTGTCGGGCGGCTTCAGGCTCGGGGGCCTGGTCGGAAAGTCTCTTCTGCTCCTCGATCAACATGCCGATCTGGCGCTCAACGTAGGCCTTGTCAATGACCAGCTTCGACCTGCCGTTCTCTCGGAGAGCGAACATGTCGTTCCGAAGGACTTTTTCGAAGACGGCTCGCAGCCCGCGGGCGCCGGTCTTGCGCGCCAGGGCCTCATCGACGATGCGTTCGAGGCCGTCGTCGGTGAACTCGAGTCTGCACCCATCCATCTCGCACAGCTTGGTGAACTGCCGTACGATGGCGTTCTTCGGCTCGCGAAGAATGCGCATGAAGTCGGCTCTTCCGAGACCGTCCAAGGCAACCCGCACGGGCAGGCGGCCGATGAACTCGGGAATGAACCCGAACTGGAGCAGGTCTTCCGTGTCGACCGCGTGAAACAGTTTGTGATCGGCGAGGTCTTTCGGACGCGGGTCGGCGTTGAAGCCGATCGCCGAATCATGGTGCAGGCGCTTGCCGATGATCTTTTCGAGACCGTTGAAAGCGCCGCCGCAGATGAAGAGGATGTGGCGGGTATCCATCTTCACGACCTGCTGGGACATAGGGTTCTTGCGGCCGGCCGTCAGCGGCACGTTCGCGACGGTCCCCTCGATGAGTTTCAGAAACGCCTGCTGAACGCCCTCCCCGGAGACGTCGCGAGAGATCGAGACGTTGTTCGAGGTCTTCGCCTTCTTGTCGATCTCGTCGAGATACACGATGCCGCGCTGAGCGTCGTCGACTTCGTAGTTCGCGTCGATAAGCAGCGAGAGCAGGACGTTCTCGACGTCGTCACCGACGTATCCCGCCTCGGTGTAGCTCGTGCAGTCGCCGATCGCGAAGGGCACTTTCAGGAGCTTGGAAAGCGTTCTCGCGAGGAGCGTCTTTCCGCTTCCGGTGGGTCCGACGAGGAGGATGTTCGATTTCTCAAACTCGACATCGGTCGAGTCGATCATCGAGAGGATCTTGTAGTGGTTGTAGACGGCCAGCGACAGCACCTTCTTCGCCGCATCCTGGCCGATGACGTATTCCGACAGGCCGTCGTAAATCTTCCGGGGGGTGTATTCCTTGAGGATCGCTTTCAGATCGACCTTGCCGGCCGTCGCGCCCTTTTTGACGGGGTCGCGGTCACTGGCGTTTTTCCGCTTGAAAATATCTTCCGCCGTTTCGACGCAGGTCTTGCACAAGAGCATCCCGTCGCGGTTCTGAACGAACTCCCCGCCGCGACGGAGATCCTTTCCGCAAAACACACAATAACTCATAGATGTTGCACTTCCTTCATCAAGGCCTTTTCCGGCCCTGTACCAAATTCATGATACCATATTTCCCCCTCTCCATAAAGTGCTGTTCGAACGGCGTGTATACACGATCGTCTCCGGATAATCCCGCGTTCCCGTGAATTTGTTTCCTTCAACGCTTCGAGGCATGTTACCCTGAATCGTCGGCATTTCGAATCATCCATCCAAGGCAAAGCACTCCGCACAGCTCATGAGAAACCGGCCGCGCAGGCGATCTTGAATGTTTACCTTCAACTACGGGAAAAAACTGTCTCTCAAGGCGAAGACGGTCATCTACGCAGAGCATGCTCCCGTTTCCCCGAACGACGAAACCGTCTTTTTCATCATCCAGGGGAAGGCGATGATTGCTCGCCGCACATCCGAAGGGTTTTTCCGCATGGGCATGGCGGAGAACATGCTCATGGGCCTGCAGGACTCGTTCGAGACCTCCACCCGTATCACGAGCGCGATCACGCTCGAGGATTCGGAGATCTACTCCTGGAAACCGAAAGATTTTTTCAAGAATATATCTGTAGATATTCTTCTCGCGCGTGCGGCGACGTTCTCTCTCTGCCGGGAACTCCGATTTCTGAACGAGAAACGTGAGCGCAGATTCTCGACAGGCGCCGACGAGACCGAGGGGAAATTCGAGGTGTCCGAGGACATGTCGACCGTCGGCGCCCTGTACGGCCTCGCCTTCCAGAAGGAGAACGAGGCCATTCCCGACGAAATCGTCGCGATGTTTGGAAAGGCGTTCGACGCCGGCGAAACGATCATCGCCGAGAACGATCTCACCGATGAGATCTATATCCTGTATGACGGACGCGTCGAAGTTTCGAAAGGCGGCACGCCCATTTGCACGATGGAAGCGGGTGAAATCTTCGGCGAGATGTCCCATTTCGAGAAAAAACCGAGGGCGGCCACCATCAGGGCGCAAATTCCCTCGAAAACGCTGAAACTCGAACCGAAGAACTTCAACGTGCTCTATCAACTCCGCCCCAGCTGGTCCGTCAACCTCCTCAAATCCCTGAGCCGTCGCATCACCGCCGCCTACTCACGCATGTAGGAACGAAAAGCCTCACGGCAGAAAACGCGAAGAAGTCTTTCCGGCATATCTCTCATCTGCAATGCGGCTGATCACGATCCGCCCCTGTGTCGTCATGTCGGTCCTCGACGTGCAGAAGGATCACAAGGTGTTCTGAACCGGCGGAATCTGCGTCATCTGCAGATTCCTTCTCTGCGTAACGGCGTCTCTCTGGCTCGTTGGCCTGCCTGCGGATGTAGCCCTGATGAAGAAAACACCGGAAGGCGGTTGCCTCCCGGTGTTTTTGATCAGGGACGATTATTCGCCGTGGACCTCGTTGAAGAGGCGGGCGCTCTCGAGCTGCTCGCCGGTGAGGACGGTCGGATCGCCGGCCTTGGTGACGCCGCGCTTGTTGAACACTTCGCGGAGCTTATCGGCATACTTGCCGCCGAAGATGTTCTTGTCGGCGGTGAAGATGGCGTTGGCGCCGTCGATGAACTTCGGGCTGCCGGCCTTCAGGTAGTAGAAGCTCTTGTGGATGAGCAGATCGGCGACTTCGGCGCCGAGGGCGTTGCGGATATCCCACAGGATGGCGCCCCAGATGCGGCCGTCGGCATGCACTTCGCCCTCGATGCTCTCGGGATAATGCATGTTATTGGTCAGGATGCGGAGATAGGGCTTGCCCATCTTGTTCATCGCATACTCGCCGACCTTGTCGTCGTTCGAGATCGTGCAGGCGAAGTAGTCGGCCTGGCCTTCGTTCATGGCGCCGGACTCGGCGCTGTAATTCAGGCGGACGATCTGGGCGATGTGGGCGTGCGAATACTCGTGATAAGCGACGCTTTCTTCCTTGGCGAGATCGTTCAGACGATTGCCGTCGCCGAAGGCCATGGCGTTTTCCATCGGGGAATAATAGGCATTGTCATACTTGTCGCCGACATGGACGGTGGCTTTGATGGCCCAGTCGAGCTTGTCGTAGCCCATCTTCTTGAAGAAGTCGTGGACGGTGTTGATGTAGTAATAGATATTGGCTTCGTCGAAGTGGGTGTTGTCCGGATCGTAGATGTGCTCGTCGTTCTCGTTGACCGAGCCGGCGGTATCTTCATTCACGGCCTTGCAGTAGAGACCTTCGAGGCCGTGGGTGAGCAGATTGTTCAGCGTCTCGACGGAGGCCGGTGCGGCGAGGGGATGGTTCACGAACACGTTGCCCTTGCCGGTGTGGGCCTCGGCGAACACCATCTGATTGACGCGGCTGATTTCCTTGCCGGTTTCGGCGTCGATCAGGACTTCCCAGTCGCCCAGAGGCTCGAGGGCGCCCATCTTCACGAGGTACGCCATGCGGCCGACGTTCTTCTCGGGATGCACGACCATTTCGGCCTTGGCGACGCCGCGGATCTTCTTGATGCCCAGCGAGCGCTTGGCGGCGGCCAGCGCATCCTGGCGGCTGATGGTGATCTGGTTGATGATTTCGTTAATGGTCGGGAAGGAGCCGTTCGCGAGCTGAACGCGATCATCCTTGCCGATATGGAGGGAGATTTCCGCTTCGTGAACCGGGACGCCGTCGAGGTTCATCTGGAAGGCGACGTGCGTGGCGCCGGCGGCTTCCTCGTTGCGGATCATCTTGAGCATGTTGTCGTCTTTGGTGACCGGAAGATTGAACAGCTTGGCATTGCGCTGGATATATCTGCGGGCAGCCAAAGCCTTGTCGCCGGAGAGCTTCTCGGAAAGGTCGCCGCGGAGACTGTTGAGGCGCTGACCATCTTCGGTCGCGACCAACAGGTCGACGTGCCGGATATCGGCATTGCGAGACGTGACCGCGCGGATCAGGTTCTCGGAAATGGAAACGGGTCCGCGGCGGGTCGGCTTCACGTTCGTCTGCGTGGGCGACACGTCAAAAGCGAACGCCGAAGCGGCACAAAAGAAGGACAGGGCGAAACAGGCTGTTAACCTCTTCATCAATACTCCCCTTTTCTCAAATTCGGACGAAGATACTCAATCCTAACATGAGGGTACAAAACCCGCAAGTCCCCGACAATGAGTTTTGTATTTCAATGCCATCGCAAGGCCAGTCGCACCTGCGTTCCCACGAACATTCTGGTGGGGAGACACAGACGTGCATCGCGCGATGCGCGCGATATGCCCACGAAGGAAAACCGCCATCGACGGACGATCGATGGCGGTTCATATAAGGGCGCCCCCAGAGGGATTCGAACCCTCGCCGCAGCCTTGAAAGGGCTGTGTCCTGGGCCGCTAGACGATGGGGGCTTAGGACATCATTCGGCAGGTGTGGGCCCAGCAGGAGTCGAACCTGCGACCAGCCGGTTATGAGCCGGCAGCTCTAACCACTGAGCTATAGGCCCTTGAAGCAGAAAGAGTATATCATATCCTTCCGCATCGCGCAAGCATCATTCCATGTAAAATTCTTTGAGTTTTTTCGAGCGACTCGGATGGCGAAGTTTCCGGAGAGCTTTCGCCTCGATCTGGCGGATGCGCTCGCGGGTGACGCCGAACTTCTGGCCGACTTCCTCGAGGGTTCTCTGCCAGCCGTCTTCGAGACCGAACCGGTATTTGATGACCTTCGACTCGCGCTCGGTCAGGGTCGAGAGAACGCGATTGATCTGCTCCTTGAGGATGTTGTTGAACGCGGTTTCGGCCGGCGGCAGGGCCGACTTGTCCTCGACGAAATCGCCGAGATGCGAGTCTTCCTCGCCATTGATCGGCGTTTCGAGCGAGATCGGGTCCATCGCCGTCTTCATGATGTTCTTGACCTTCTCGACCGGCAGGCCGACCTCGAGAGCGAGTTCCTCGACGGCCGGATCGCGGCCGAGCTTCTGGACCAGCTTGCGGCTCGCCTTGCGGAGCTTGTTGATCGTCTCGACCATATGGACCGGAATGCGGATCGTGCGCGCCTGATCGGCAATGGCGCGGGTAATGGCCTGACGGATCCACCAGATGGCATAGGTGGAGAATTTATAGCCCTTGCGATATTTGAACTTCTCGACCGCGCGTATCAGGCCCTGGTTGCCTTCCTGGATGAGGTCGAGAAAGAGGAGACCGCGCTTGGTGTATTTTTTCGCGACCGAGACGACGAGGCGCAGGTTCGCCTCGATCAGCTTCCGCTGGGCTTCCTGGTCGCCGTGCTCGATGCGCTTCGCGAGAGTGACTTCCTCCTGCATGGTGAGAAGCTTGATCTTGCCGATCTCGCGGAGGTATACGCGAACCGAGTCATCGATGTCGTCGAAGTCTTCCTGGGCCTCGACATAGTTCTCGTCCTTCTTTTCCTCCGGCATCCGGAGCTTTTCCTTGAGCTGGATCTCGTCGTCGTCGACCAGCTCGACGTTGGCTTCCATCAGCTCGGTGACGACGGTCTCGAACGCTTCGGTGTCGAGCCCGTCGGGCAGCGCGCTGTTGATTTCCTGGTAGCTCAGGTAGCCCTGCTTTTTGCCTTTTTCGATCAGCTCGGCGCGGATCGCTTCGAGCGATTTACCCGCCGGACCCGAGGTCGGGGCCGGCGCCGGCGCAGGCGCGACGGCTTCGACAGCCGCCTGGGCGGCCGTTTTTTTCGACTGTTTCGGCGATGCCTTGGGGGCGGCCTGTGTTGTTGACGAAGTCTTCATGTCTGTTTCCTTACAATCCAGCATTCCGCTGGTTGAGTGCCTCCATCTTGCGACGGAGCTCGAGTTGCTGCATGGTCAGCTCGGCAACCTCGCTCTCGCGGCCGTCCCGCTCGGCGGTGCGGATTCGCGCCAGAAGCTCTTCGATTTCACGCTTCAACCGGCTTTTCACGAGTCCGTACACGCATTCGAGAAACGGTTCCTCGGGCTTCTCCTCGAGTTCGATGAGAAGCTCGCTGAAACGAGAGGCGAGCTCAGAATCGTCGATCGCGGCAATGATGTCCGCCGGCCGCGACTTCCCGCCCGAGGCTTCCTGTAAACGGCATATTGCCGTGAATATCTGTTGAAGCCGGGTATCGGTGAAGTCGGCCGGCGCAAGCATGGCTCGCGTGCGTTCCAGCTCTTCGGGATGTTCTATCAGGTGCTTGAGCACCCACTCCTGCCGCCGCACCATCCCGTCGGTCACCGGCCGGGCGCGAACGGGCGTTCCCGCTCCCCCTTCCGGCTTGACGAACGTGCGGTTCGCGAACTGGATTTCAAGCGCTCCCGGGTCGGTGTCGATCAGCCGTGCAATTGTCCTTATGACTTCGCTACGCGCAACAGGGCTGTGAATCGCCGGGACGAGATCCTTGAATTCGCGAACCAGCCGCTCTTTGACCGCGATTTCGAGCGGCGGCTTCATTCCACGGGTCTTTGTTTCCACGAGGAAGGTGTAGATGTCCCTCGCGGCAACGATGCGATCGACGAACCGCTCGGCGCCCTCGCGGCGCACGAAGCTGTCGGGATCGTCTTTCGGGTCTTCGAAGGAGATGACTTTCGCCGTCAGAGGCGTGTCGCGCTGCAGGGAGATCGCTCGCACCGTCGCCCGCTGGCCCGCTTCATCGGCATCGTAAGAGAAGTAGACGTTTTCGCAGTTACGAGCCAGGAGGGCGACCTGGTCGGCGGTGATGGCCGTTCCGAGGGTTGCGACGACGTTCGTGATGCCCGCCTGCACGAGACTGATCACGTCTAGATAGCCCTCGACCACGATCGCGGAGTTGCTGCGGCGGATCGGCTGAAGCGCATCGCGGAAGTTGAACAGCATCTTCCGCTTGTTGAACAGGTCGGTTTCGGGGCTATTGAGATATTTCGGCTCTTCCCCCTTGCCCATCACCCGGCCGCCGAACCCGACGATCCTGCCGTGAGCGTCGGCGATCGGGATGATCAGGCGATGCCGGAACGTATCGTAGTGGCCGCTTCCGGTCGAGCGTTGCTTGACCAGGCCGGCCCGGTCGAGAAGCTGGACGCGCTCGGCGTTTTTTCCCAGGGCGAGGGCCAGGGCGTCCCAGGTGTCGGGGGCATAGCCGAGACGGAATCTTGACGCCGTCTCGGGGGTGATGCCGCGCTGCTTCAGATACTCGCGGGCGATCTTTCCGCCGACCTGCTGAAGCTGGGCGGTGTAAAACTTCGCCGCCTCGTCGAGAATCTGGTACACACGGGCTTTCTTCTCGTATTCGGGGTCTTTTTCGATCGGAATGGCAACACCGGCGCGCCGCGCAAGCTGCCGGATCGCCTCGGGGAACGTCAGGTGCTCGGCCTCCATCAGAAACCGGAACACGTCACCGCCTTTCGAACATCCGAAACAGTGAAAGATTTGCTTGTCAGGAACAACGTAAAAGCTGGGGGTCTTTTCCTGGTGGAACGGACACAGCCCCTTGTAGGTTCGCCCGGTATGGGTGAGGCGTACATACTCGCCCACGAACTGGACGATATCGATCCGTCCACGTACCTCGGCGATGACTGCGTCATTGATCAAGGCCACGCCGCGAGCAATCCCTGCCTTTCAAGGGGCTGCGATCCACCCCTGTAAAACTTGACCGGAATTGTTCATGATACCAGCGATTCGGAGTGGTGTCAACCGTTTCTTCGCCGGATCACGAGCAGGGTGACGTCGTCCTCGATCATCCTGCTGCCGATCAGGCTTTTCACGCGACGCAGGATATCGGCATGAAGTGCTTCGGCCGTCCGTGCCGATGCACAAGCTTCCCCTGCGATACGTCGCAGACGGGAGTATCCGATAACGACGTTCCCCGAGTCTTTCGCTTCGACGATCCCGTCGGTGTAGAGAATAAGGCTGTCGCCGGGATTCATGGTAATGGACACGCTTTCGAAAGCCCCGTTTTTTCTCGCACCCAGAGGGAACGCCGGTTTTTCGATCTCGCTCGTCTCGCCGCTCGCGAATCGATGGAGGAACGGGAAGCAGTGGCCTGCGTTGACGAGTTCGACATTGTTCAACTGCGTATCGAGCACCGCATAGATCAGGCTCATCAACCGCTTCTTCTTGACCGTCTCGAACACCATCCGGTTCAGCCGGTCCATGGCCTCGACGGCACGGACGGACTCGCCCGGCCCGAGCATGGCGACGCCGCTCTTGGCCATGGCCATCAACAGAGCCGCGGGCACGCCGTGCCCCGTGACATCACCGATGATGGTGACGAGATGGCGGTCCCCGACGGTGAAACTGTCGAAGTAATCGCCGCCCAGGTCGGTCATGGAATCGGTCGCGCCGTACAATTCGTATTCCCCCTGGGCGACCGGCATTTTCGGGAAGAGAGTCTCCTGAACGATCTTTCCGACATGCATTTCCTCGAGGTTCGCGATGACGCGATTGAACGTCGTGCCAAGATCGCCGAATTCGTCGCTCCCGAGCGGAGGAACCTGGTGTGAAAATTCGCGGCGCTCGATCGCCGTGACTCCTGCTGCAAGCTGATTGATAGGCCACAGAAAGTGCCGCGACAGGAGAAGGCCGATGAAAAAGGCGAAGCATCCGCTCACCAGGGCGACCAGTCCGATTTTCACGCTGTTGTTCCTGATGACCGCGTCGATCAACCGTCGCGGATACATCGTAATGAGTATAAAATCCGGCATTTTTTTCAACGGTGAAGCGACGACGAGATACGGCTGACCGCCGATGTTTTCGACGGAAGCATGCTGCGTTTCGGTCGCTTGGACCTTTTCCGCCATTTCCTTGACGAAAGGATACTTGGTGTAATCGCGCGGATAGACGGAGTAGCCGTCACCTCGCGAAGCCATTGCCAGCCTGACGGGCGCAACGTTTTCCGAACGGAGCTGATTCTGCCGGACAATGTTTCTGAGATATTTCCGTGCGTATTCACGCGTCCGGTGAACGATCAGCAAAAGATTCGCCGGGCGTTTTTCCCCTTCGCCCCAAACGAATGTCGAATACATGAGGTTTCCGACATTCCCCAGCATGAACTCGATGATCTTGTCGTTCGCCTCGATGATGCTTCCGAACATTCTTTGCGAGCCCTTGCCCGACATGAACTCGGCGATACTGTCCGTAAAGCTCTCCACCATCACGTCGGACATGTTCGCACGCAGATCGTTATCGCTCTGGCCAAGTCTCGCAGCGAATATTTTCCGTGCGAGAGTGGGAATAAGCTTGCCGATCAAATCGCGGCCTCGCGGATTCATATCTTCCAAAAGCTGCATGTGCCCCTTGGAATCGACCATGAACATCTGCGAGAGAAGATCTGCGTCATTGAGACGGCGTGAAAGCGACCGGATGCGTCGAGAATCGCCGTTCCGGACGTAGGCAAGGCGCGAGATGCGTCTGTACAACTTTTCCAGCGAGCGGACGGCAGCCATGAAGCTTTCGTCGATATTCTCCGTGAGGCCTGACAACTGAGACACCCGCTCCTGGACCATGACCTGGTTGCGGTCGAGCATATATTGATATCCGAGAAGCAGGAGGGCCGTGACGGGAATCGCCGTGGCATACAGGAACAGCCCGACGAGTTTGTGCCGTATCGAGATCGAAACCATGTCATCCGCGACATGCACCCGCCAGGACCAGTATCCGGCAACCAGAAGAATCATGACCGACAGGATGTTGATCATGATGCCGACGTGACGTTCGAGCCCGTGTTCGAACCGTTTCATGCCGGCCACAACGCGGCCGGCATCGAGCGCGACGATCGCCGTGAGGCATTCGTTGTCCTGGTCCTGTCGCTGGTAGGTGTTGCGAAGCCCGACGACCCTGCGCAGGATCTCCTGGCTCCGCAGCCCGGTGCGACGGGCCAGGGTTCTGACCGCGTGGCTCTCCTCGGGGCGTTCGATATCGATGAGGGCATATCCCTCGCCAGGCGCCGCCTCACCGTTGAACCTGCGAAGAAGCTGTTTCAGCGCGAAATCCCGAGGGATGTCCCGTTCCTCGAAGAACGCAACGATGCCGCCCCTGTATTCGTCGAGGGCCTCATCACCGGCTCTGTTGGTTTGCCTGCCTCCATGCCGGCCTTGCGCTTCGGTGTAGAAGGTATTCCAATAGAAGTAGCCGGGTCGGCCCATGATCTGTGTCGAAACGAGGCTACCCTTCTGGTAGACGACGTCGGAGGGATCGATATTTCCGAGCATCGACTGGAACAGCGAGCGATTCTTCACGATCAGATCGCTTTTCCCGTGGAGTTCCGGCTCGACAAGGCCAGCATAGATGCGTTTCATTGCACTTCGCATCTCAATTTTCCTGCCGGGAACCGGAATGACTTCTCCCCCGGAATCGAAGAAGTGCGCGGTCACAAAGCCAAGGTTCGCCCTCCGAAGCGCGGATGCGGAGCTTGCGACGGCGTTGCCGGAAAAATCGTCCTCCAGGAGAAGCCCGTAGAGTTCGTTCAGTTGCCGCTGAATGTAATAGAGGTCGCCGCCTTCGCGTTTGAGACGGAACAGGTTCTGCTCGAGGCGCCCGAGGTGCGCTCTGCCGAGACGGTTTTTCTCCTGGGCGGCGACGAACGCCTCGCCGAGTCTGATCAGTCCGATCGGGAGCCCCGCGAAAAAGAGCACGGCGAGAAAGAAGGCAAGCCAGCTTCCGTCCTTCGACACCACTCCGGCACCTTTCTCCATGCGAAAAATTATACCAGACCTTGTGTTTGAAAACATGAGGCGGCGATCAGGGGCGGGACCATCCGATGTCTTCCGCCGGAAGAGACAATCCCGGATGGTAGAACTCCGTTCTGGGGATATGGTAGGATGCGTTCGTACTACACTCGCTTGTCGATGAGGAGTCACCGATGGAAAACAGAGGATGGCGGAATCTTCTCGTTGCCGTGTTGTTCGTTTCATGCGGCAGCGCTATGTTCGCGGCCGTTTCGAACCCCGAGGCTCTCAAGCTGTATCAGCAGGCCGAAGAGGCTTTCAAGAACAAGGATATCGAGAACGCCAGCAACTTGATGTTCGAGGTGCTGAAGAAGGAGCCGGACAACGCTGTATATAGATATATCTATGCAAAAATGCTCCTTCAGAAGAAGGATTACCTGGCGTCGAAGGAGAATCTTGACATCGTCGCCCGCTCGCGCCCATCGAAAGAGAAGGACGGCGATTACAACGAGAAGCTGAAGAATTTCAAGAAGAAGATCAAGGACCTTCAGGAGGAATTCAGCAAGGAAGGCGAGAACAAGTTTTCCATCTATCTGAAGAACCAGAACAGCCCCGAAAAGATCAAGCTCGCCGTCACTCTTTACCAGGCGTTCAGACTCGATCCTCCGCTCCGGTACAAGAATTACGACGAGCTGAAAAAGGCCACCGAGATCTACGAACAGGCGCTTCAGAAGTCGTTTTCGGGCCAGGAGTGGCAGAAGACCCCGATGCTCCAGCTCGCATTCCTGTACGAGATCGCGAACAAGAAGGACAAGGCCGCAGAAGTCTACATGCGCGCCCTCGACTACGTCAGCGACCCGAACGAGGAGTACGTCATCACGCACAAGTTCGATTACCTGAACCGGTCGAACAAGGAGAAGCTCCTCGACACAATCGAAGCCGGCGACTTTTCCCAGAAAGACCTCGAGGAGCTGATGGGCAGCAGTTCAGAAAAAATCACCCAGGAAGAGAAGCAGAAGGTCGAGGACATGATCGCAGAGGCCCGTGCGAAGCTTCAGAACGCCACATCCGACGAGGAACGAGAACAGGTTCTCGAAGAGATCAAGGCGAGCATCATCGAGAAGCAGAAGAAAGGCGAGCTGCCCGGTCAGGGCAAGCTCGAGGAAAAGCTCAAAAAAGAAGGGAAGACGATGGAGGATTATATGAAGGAAAAGGGGCTCTGACGAGATGCGAAACCAACTTACGATCGGGTTGTGCGTGTTTCTTGCCTTATCCTCGTATCAGGCCGGTGCCCAGATGTCGTCGAGCGGAAAAATCAGCCCGACCCTTGTGAAGGTGAAGGAGTTTCTTCGCGCAAAGCAGGCCGACAAGGCCGTCGCCCTCCTCCAGGAGGAACTGAAGAAACAGCCCGGCAATGCGCAGTATCTCTATGCCCTCGGGTATACATACGAAATCAATCGGCAGCCGCAAAACGCTCTCGAGGCATTCAAACAGGCCTATCGGCTGAACCCGGAATTTCCGGGGCTTTCCGTGCGGATCCGCAAGCTCGAGGCATCGATCGAAGCCGCCCGGGCGCCCGCGGTCGACGAGAGCACGCTCACGGAAGCGCAGAAGAAGGCGCGCAGCCTGTTCCGGGAAGCCCTGAAGGAAAAAGGCCTCGGGAATTTCGACAAGGCGTTCGCCCTGTTCGCCGACTGCGTTGAGCTCGACATCGGGTATCTGGGCGGGAACGACGAGGGCATTATCGTCACGGCGCTGAACCATTACGAGTCAAAACTGGAAGCCGGGAAAGACCCTTCGGCGGCGCTTTTTTACAACATCTACCGGTTCTTCCGCGGCGATCGCGACATCGCCGAGAAGGAACTTGGCGAGTTCCTCGCCGCGAAGCCCGCTCCCGAGCTCGCCGCCGTCGCCGAGAAATGGCTTGGAATAATCCGCAACCAGCAGACCATGGAAAAGGACCTGGTCATTTCCTATCTCGCCGAAAAGAAGCGAAAACTCGACGAACAGGCAGAACACCAGAAGAAACCGGCTCCCCCAACGCCGGCCGTCGCCTCCGCAACGCTCACACAGGATCAAAAGCCGGCCGTGGACAAGACCTCTCCTCAAATCACGTTTTCCGCCTCCCAGGAAATCACGCTTCCCGGCGTGGGCACGCTCTCGGATGAGTTCAGGAAAGACCCCAGATTCGTCCGCGCCCTCGCGGACATCGAAAATCCGGATCCGAAAGTCGCCGCCCGTGCCGCATACGATCTGGGAACATTTCGCAGGGCCACTCCCGAATCGCTCAACGCCCTCGTGACCGCCCTCCAGTCGCCCGACACCCGGGTGAAACTCATGTCGATCGAAGCTCTGAGAAAGATCGGGCCGGCCGCCGACCCGGCCGTGCCGGCCATCGTCTCCTGGATCGAGAGCGACACACGATGGATGAAGGTTCAGGGAATGGCGTGTATCGATGAAATTCTGACGCAGCCCCAAGTAACGGTTCCGTCGATCATCAAGTGCCTGGGCGATGCCAACAGAAATGTGGCACAGAACGCACGCCGTCTCCTTCTCAAATATGGCCAGGCGGCCCTCCCCATGCTCGAGGAGGCCCTCGAGGAACCAGGCGCCGTCTCAAAAAATGATATCCAGGAAATCATCACGACGATCAAGGGAAGTTATTGAGTCCTGCGGAATGAAAGCCACCCGTTCGCCCTGAGTCTGTCGAAGGGCGAAATGAGGAATCATCGGCAAGTGGCTGTTCGTGCTTCGACAAGCTCAGCACGAAGAGAGATACGAAGCTGGTTTTTGATATCCAGGACTCAATAGGAACAGAACGCTCCGCCCGGATGAAAAGCCCCTGCCTTTCGGCAGGGGCTTTTGTGAGATCAGTCAGAAGGATCAGTTTCTTTGCCGTTTCTCTTCCAGGGAGCGGATATTCAGATCGCTTCCGACGGCGTAGATTTTCAGAACCAGCTCGCGTTCCTTCCCGGCGAAATCCTTCGCTTTGACCGTGATGCTGTATTCCTTGCCGTCCGGGGTACCGCCGCTGACATTGGGGGCGCGGAACTGCCAGAACGGCGGATTCTGCATGAGGCCCTGCGGATCGTATGTGACATTCGACTCATTCGGGGGAGTATCCGCCGATGCCTTATTATCATCGCGGACGGTATAGGAGATCTTGTCCACACCAAAGCGGTCCGCTTCCGAGAATGTGTTGATGTTGTCCCAGGCCCGGATGTAGAAAACGAGGCGGGTATTGGCCTGACACACGAAGCCTTTTCCTGCGATGCCGTCGCCAGGATTGAGGGCACTGGCCCCACCCTTCTTTTCCTTGTCGATAAAGCGGTTATACAACGAACTATCGAACGCTTCGAATTTCAGTCCGTTCGTAATTTCCGTATTGTCAGCAGTGCCGTAGGGATTGGCCGTCTGATAGGCGCTGAAACTCGGGTTGGAATCAGCGATTTTCCCATCACCGCCTGCGTTCGTACCGAAGATATGGTACAGATTGTTACGGGTGTCGAATACGATCAGCTGGATTTCTGGCGGCGTGTTGTCGGCGCATTTGAGATACGCGTAACTCTGCCATGTATATCCCTCACTATCGACAGCGATATCTGAAGGGATGCTGTTTTCGAGCGGCGGGCTGTTATCGTATTCTGTTTTCAGTACCGTCGAAGGCTCGTCAGGAAGCACGACGCCGTTGTCCCAAACCTTGCCGGCAGAAGCTTTGACCGTCGCCGGATCGATGGCGCCAACCACGTCATCATAAGAAACCGATTTGAAGCCCGATGCATCTTCGGCAACCGCAAACACCTTCCAGAGTTTGGTCACGTCGGGCGAATCAGGGGCAGGGTAGTCCCATTCATGGGCTGAATACGCCGATGACTTGCCGGAGCCGTCATTCGCGAAATGCTGGGGCACCGGAACGTTGAATTGAGCCGAACCGGTGATGGTCCAGACGCCGCCGCCAAGCGTCGACTGACCGTCGGCGTTCAGCGTGACGAACGTGGGAGCGTCGGCGCTGACGGTGCCCGGCAACCAGACCCATTTCTGCTCGTAATACATGCCCTTCCACTTCGGATCTGTCGGCGTGGAGCTCGAATCGAAACCGATGAGACCGAGATTCATTTTGCTCGGCTGATCGAGATCGTTCACGCCCAGAATTCCTGATGGCTTGAAGGAATATACCGGATAGGACATAAACAACTTGATGGAATTCTTCATTCCAACGGAATCGTGCTTGATCGTTATTCCTGAGTCCCCTCGCTTGCCATGCAATCCGTCGGGAACGGGCAGATTCGCAAATGGGTCTGAACCGTAGACACTCAAGCTGAAGGGAACGGATACGGACGAGTCACCGGTATTATAAGGGGTATTCGCAGTAACCGCGAGCTTGGAAGTGATCGGGGGCTGAGTATTGTACACATGGAAAGCAGAGTAGCCGGCGGCGTTGCTGACTTTGTTCACAACGAGCTTGAGCCCGACGCTGCATTTCAGTGTTCTCACGCCACTCTCGGGGTCATCCGAATCGATATAGAAGCTGTCGAATACGTCATCTCCATTGGTATCCGAGGCGACCTCGACCCACAGATCCTCTTCCCAGGCCCAGAACAAATTCGTGATCTCGAAGCCAGCCGGGGGGCAGATGACCTTGACCTTGATCGGGCCGGAAGAGCCCAGCGTCGGCGTGGGGAATTTCACGGTAATTTCACCCGTCGAGTTGCCGACGCCGCCTTCTTTCGCGCCGTCCGGAAGAACCGGGAGAGCCTCGTCGCCGAGCCACACGTTCGGGCCGCCTTCGACGATATAGGCTTTGTAATCTTCATTCTTCAGGGTGGTCATACCGATGTTCAGATCTCCGATGAACAAACCCGAGGATCCCTGTTTGAACGTGGCTGTCTTCCGATAATTCTTGCCGTTTTTACTGTAAATCGGAGGAGTGAAGGTTTTCGGCGAAAAGATGTCCCAGTTATTCGGGAGAACGCTGTCAGTCTCTCCTTCGCTGACATTCAGATCATTTCCCGTAGGATCGCAGAGATTGGAAACGTGTGGATACGCCGACGCCTGGTGACCTTCGATGGACACGGTCGCATCGTTATCACCTTTCACGAAGCCCTGAATCAGAAGCTCGGACGGCTTCAGCCCGTTGTCCGGGAGGAACGTATTCTCCGGGGCAGTTTCGCCGGTCGCGCGTCCGAAGGCCTCACTGACGTCCTTGCGATTTCCCTGTACGGTGAAAAATTTCGCCATCGCCGAAAGCGGAAAAAATCCATGCCCGTCGGTGGCCGGAACCCTGTTCTCGAACCCGATATTGCCGTAATCGGGTTTCCATACGTAATCGTATTTTTTTTGGGCTTTCGATCCGTTGTGATCGTAGGGATCCCAGACGATATACATTTTGATTTCCTGGTTCGCAGGAACCAGGAAATAGTTCGTGCCGTCACCTTTGTTCACGATGCTGATACCGAGTTCTCCCATATCGTCTTTCGCCGGAATGACAGCGGCCGTTGGTTCAGCCGGCAATTCGCAGGCAACGACACTCCCTCCTGCAAGCATCAACAGCAGGCACACCCCAAGCCAAGGCCAGCTCCATCTCCGATTCATACTCCCCCTCCTTCGCCCCTATACGTTCAGTCGATGGTGATTTTTCTCGTCAATTCGATGGTTTTCGTCATGAGCTCAGATCGGGCCCCTCGGCCACCTCTGCGCTCGATGACGGTGCCGCTCGCGATGATCTGCGAGGTCAGAACGAACTCTTTATCCACCACATTCGTGAAAGCCGCGATGACCGTCATGCTCGCCACCTGGTATTTCCAGTCGTTCAGGTCGATTCCGAAGTCTGACTGAATCCGGGAATCCCAGGGAATGGCCGTCGTGTTGCAGTCGCCGATGAAAATCTCCATGGCCCGGGCGCTGGGCGTTCCCCTCGAGGGGGTCTGCCCGGCGATGACGGCCTGGAGCGGGCAGAACCCCTGGAGCGCCATTCCCGAGTCGTAGGCTTCCTGGGGAAGGATACGGCATTTGACCAGGGCATGCTGAACGGCCGACTGCGAGAGGAAGTTCGCCTGCAGGAAATTCACGTTGACGACGTTCTGCTGCTTCACTTCCTTGCGGAAATAGAACATTGCCGTGGCGAACGCAAGCGTGCCGGTAATGAACGTGAGGACGATGATGATGGCCACGCCGCGACGGTTCGACCGCTTCATGTCGTTCACATCCACCCCCTTCGGCCCAGGAGAAAGAACCTGTTGACGTCGGACCAGGCCGTGTTCGGCGTCCGCCACCGGACCTGCATCGCGATGTCGATCAGTCTGGGTTTTGTTGAATCCTTGGTTACTTCCTCGATCGTCCGGGTCAGTTCGTTCGTCTTCGAGTCGAGATCGTTTCCTTCCGTGCCGCCCGGGCAGGAGGTGCGGAAATCGTGCCAAACGAAATCGGGATATTTCACGTTCGTTGATGTATTCTGATGTCTATATACCCGAACCTTTATTTCGACTTCGTTCCCCTCGACGATAAACGGGCCTCCGTTCACGAAGTCTTCGACGCCGTCGTTCGGGAAATTCACCGGATCGAAGACGTACATCCACTTGTTCATCTCTTCCTTGGCGAGGTTTGCGGCGACGCCCTCGATTTTCTGAACTCTGCTCGCGGTGTTCGAAGAACTCATCAGGCCGAACATCGGGATCATCGCGAGAGCGAGCATCGCGACGGCGAGCAATACTTCGAGCAGCGTCGTTCCGTTGTTTCTCATAGATGCTCAACCTTCACATCGACTTTCGCCGCGGTCGACTCGACGACCTTCGTGTTCGGGAACTGCGTTTTCTCGGGGTGTCTGAGTTCGACGGCGATGGTGACAAGCTGGCTTCCCGTTGCAGAATCGACGTCGAAGGCGCTCACCGACAGATCGACGGAATGGACGTTTTCCATGAGCACTCTTCCTGCGTAGAGGGTTTCACCGAGAGTGTTCGGGGGCGAACCCGGGTCGAGCGCCTTTTTGTAGACGAGCTTCCCCCCGGAAAACTCGACGCTGCTTTTGAAACAGGCCCCCGAACTCGGAACGTCGGTCCGAAAGGGGATTCCGATAAACCATTCTGCGATGACCTGATCGGAGGTGGTCAGGCCTTCGCGCACTTTCATCGTCTTGTCATCCTCGACAACGACGGAGCCGATATTGATGGTCGTCTTGTACGAAGCCCGCTGCATCTCCTCGCGAAGGAACGTAAGGCCGTTTCGGGCATGGGTCTGCATGGTGAGCGACCAGTTCGACTGGCGGAACGAACGCGTCACGCCTCGGTATACTTGATACACACCGGTGAGAAAAATCGCCAATACGGACGCGCCGATAAGGATTTCCAGCAGTGTGAACCCGTTTTTTCCGCGCCGGCGCATGAACTTTCTCCCGTTCTTCAAAGCCTCTATTTAGAATTCTACCAAATTCCCCCCAGAGGGTCTATGAAGATAGTAAATATGCTGAGATGCGAATCGAGAACGGCATTTTGCAGGATTCTGCAAGAAGCGGAACAAATGCACTCCTGGAATACAGACGCGCCATCCGCGACGGCCGTTCAATCGGGGCTCAGGATGATGCAACCTGAATTTCCGATATCCGTCGTTCGATCTCCAGGTAGCCGGCCTCGCAGGGGCCCGGGTGCAAGGCATCGGCAGCGCCTGCAGCCATGGCCCAGCGGGCTGCATCGAGCCGGTCAAGGCCGTTGGCATGGGCCCAGAGAAGACCGGCCATCGCCGCGTCGCCCGAGCCGATGGCGCTCACTTCCCTGAGCACCGGTGGCCGCAGTCTCCAGAGGTGCGGCGGCTCCCACAGGAGAGCGTCCCGGGGGCCGTCCGTGACCAGGGCACCCCAAATCCCGGCATCGGCAAGGCGTTTGAAAAAGTCTCCGGATCCGGATTCATCGAACGGGTCGAGCCCGAACGATTCACGGGCCTCGTCGCGATTGTGCTTCAGGAAGAAGCCGCCAACCTCGAGAGCCGCCCGGAGCGGATCGCCGCGTGCGTCGATGAAGATGTCGCACCGATATGCGCGACACCGTTCGATCACCCGGCGGTACAAGTCCCGGTTGTTCCTGCCGGGAATCGTGCCGGACATGGCGAGGATTCTGGTTCGCGGAAGCTCCCGCTCGAGCATCTCGAGAAACTCGACGATCTCGGATTCGAGCAACTCCTCGCCGTCTTCGATCCACCAGGTCTGGTCAGGCGGATTCTCGACGACCATATTGATGCCCACGCGGGTTTCGGCTTCCGTCGGGACGAACAGGGCCGACACGCCCTGGTCTTTCAGCTTTTGGCGGATTTTCTCGCCATTCGGGCCCCCGGCGAAGCCCATGGCGAGGGCCGGTCGGCCGAGGGTCTTGAGCATTCTCGCAACGTTGATCCCCTTTCCGCCGACCGTCCAGTCGATGAAACGGGTCCGGTGGCCGCCCTGCGCCGGGGGGACCGGTGAGTGGATGATGTAGTCGAGAAGCGGGTTCGGGGTGACCGTCAGGATCATGAAGGGCTCCGGGCCTCAGGATATTGCGTCGGGGGGTATTCTACAGTAGACTTCCCCGCATGCACAACGCCGCCGTCATTCTCGTGTTTCACGGTTCCCGCAACCCGCAGTCGCAGGCAGAAGCGGCGGCATTCGTCGAGGCACTCCGTTCGTCACTTCCAGGGCGTCACGTGACACACGGGTTTCTCCGCGAGTGCCCCCCGGGCATCCGCGACTCGATCGCCGAAGCCGTTCGTGCCGGGGCAACCGAGATTCGGCTGGTACCCATTTTTGCCTTGACCGGAAATCATATAGCCATAGATATACCAGAAATCATTCGCGAAGCAGAAGCGGCCAATCCAGGCCGGCGGTTCTCGCTCGATCCCGTTCTCGTAAGGGCCCCCGGATTTCTGGACTACATGAAAAATTCCATTCTCGAGGCCTGACCATGGAACCCACCGCCGACGCCCTTCAACTCCGCCGCGCGCATCTCACAAAGGCGATCCTGTATCACATCCTGCTCGCGCTGTTCCTGTTCGCGGGGGCCATCTTCGGCTTCATGAACGGCTGGAGTTCTTCGAGAGCCGAAATCCTGATTGCCCCGACCTTCCACGGGGTGACCGGCTCCCCCACCCGCCCATGGGAAATCACCTGGGACGGCCTTTCCGACTGGATTTCCCGGCTTTCGAACCACGGGTATTCGCCCCTCGATCCGGCGAGTTTTCCGGCCTGGCTGAGCGGCGAAATCAGCGGCGGCAGGCGGTATCTCCTCACCTTCGACGACGGCCTCGTCACGTCGGCCGACGCGATCCGCAGGCTGCACAAGGAGCGCGGCATCCGGTCCGTGCTCTTCGTCACCACGGAGTTCATCGGCCAGCCCGGTTATCTCACGTGGGATGCGCTGAACGCTCTCGCTTCGGAAACAGGCTGTCTGGTCGGCCTTCACGGACTCCGGCATATCGAACCGCCGAAACTTCTCAAGGAAGGCGGCGATCTCCTCGCCGAAACCCTGAAAGCGAAGCAGGACCTCGAAACGCATCTTGGCACGGACGTGTCATGGTATGCGTATCCCTTCGGCGAATACGACACCGCCTCGAGAAACGCCATCGCTTCCGCCGGCCTGAAATTCGGCTTCACGATCGACGGCGACGACATCAAACGAACCGCCGACCCCCTCCTCTTCCCCCGGGTCATGTATCTGAAAGGCGTCGAAACCGCCGGCGGCCCCTCGCTCGCCGACTGGACGCCTCCCAAGGGCGCCACCACCGGCAGCCTTCATATAACACTCGCTCTATTCGTCGGTTTGATGGGCCTCAGAAGCGTCATGCGTCTCGTGATGCTCCGCCGCGCCCTCGCCTCGTTGTCATAGACACAGCGCTCCGCACGGGAAAAGGCCAAGGCCCTTCCAGAAGCATGCTCTCGCCCTTCGCGAGACTCGGGGCGAACGGGGGTATCATGTTGATGCGGGAACCATATAAAAACCGGCATCACTTTTCCGGCCGTATCCCTCCGCGGAATATCGGCATAGTATATATGCCACTATCGATAAAAAGGGGATAAAGGCAGGGCGACCTGTAAGCCGGGTTCTGTACCCTTGCGGGCGTCGATCATCTATCTGGGATGACGGTTACCCGCCACCTCAAGCGGCCAACCCGGGGTCAGACGGGGCAGGCAACCCCTTCCCCTGTTAGGCCTTGCTCCGGACGGGGTTTTCCAGGCATCGCCGTCACCGGCGACCCGGTGCGCTCTTACCGCACCATTTCAACCTTGCCTGATCCCGTTGCCGGGCCATCGGCGGTATGTTTTCTGTTGCACTTTCCGTCCCCCCGCGATTCCTCGCGGGAAGCCTGGGCGTTACCCAGCGTCCTGCCGTGCGGAGCCCGGACTTTCCTCATCCCGTCGGAGACGGGACGCGATCGACCGGTCGTCCTGCCGGGTCCGATCATACCTCATTCGGCCGGGGTATGTCTATCGTCCGAGGAAAGATCGCCGGGAAGCTTTGAAGACCCGCTGTTGATGCGGATGTTCCGGCGAGTTCCCAGGAGCCACAGCCAGAACCCGGCGCTGCCGGCGGGGTAGATCGGCTCTTTTTTGCGGCGGGTGAAGCCGCACCGCTCGCACGAATACAGGCGGCGGCGGAGGCCGAGGGTGTTGTGGCCGGGTTCCTTCAGGATTTCGAAGGCGATGTTCAGCGAGCCGTTGCAGCGGGGGCAGCGCTCGACGAAGAAGACCATGTAGCACAGGAACGCGCCCACGAAGACGGCGAGCAGGATTTCCTTGGAGGCCCAGAGGAAGCCGAACAGGTCGAACGAACCGGTCTGGGCCGGCAGATTCTGGTTCTCGCGCTTCAGCTCGTCGACCAGCATCTTCTTGATCGTCAGAATCCCCTCGAGGAAGCCGCGCCCGTCGTCGTTCTCGGCGTTGCCGGGCAGGATCACCTGGTTCAGGATCTTCTCGCCCATCTCGCGCGTGATCAGGTATTTCAGGCCGATGCCGACCTTGAGGCTGAATTTCCCGTTCAGGGAGTCGCGGGGAAGCGCCGCGTAGAGCAGGATGCCGCGCTTGTCGTTTCCGATCGAACGGATCCATTCCGAGAAGAAGGAGTCGATGCGTTTCGAATAGCTGTCGATATTCTCAAGCACTTCGGTCTTGACCAGAACGCGGATGCGCAGCGTCTTTTCAATCTCGCCGCATGCGTCGACGATCTGGAGTTTCACGGCTTCCTTCAGCAGGAGCGCCTGATCCGAGACATACCGTTCGGCCTGGGGCTGAGTCGCCGCCGGCTCGCTGGCCTGCTGGGCGAACGCCGCAAACTGCAGCAGGATGACGAGCGCGGCGGCGCAGAGCATTCCCGCGGGGGCATGCGGCCGGACGCCGAACATCGCTTCGACCTTCTGTCTGATCACGTGCATGGCGGGGAAAAGCTCAACGAACGCCGTCGACGATGCCCACCCAGCGGATGAGCACGTTGCAGTGCGGGCATGGTTCGGCCCGGTTCGTTCCCGCCATCGCGTTGATGAAGCCAGCGGAAAGGCTCATGCCGCAGGAAGGGCAGCCGGACTTGTCGGCGTCCCAGATCGCGCGGCCTTTCGTCTTGCGTCGGATCTCCTCGTAGAGTTCGAGGTCGACGGCAGGGAGCTTCAGGGAAGCCTGGCGGCGCTGGGTGCGCTGCAGGTCGGCCTCGCGCTCGAGTTCGGCGATCTCTCCGGCAAGGCGCTTCTTCACGTCGTCGAGGTGTTGTTTGCGGCCCGCCAGCAGTTTCGCGGCTTTTTCGATGTCCTTTTCGAGGACCTCGAGCTTTTCCATGTCTTCGAGAACGCGCGACTCGACGGAGCCGAGGAGCTCCTTGTTGCGTTCGAGCTCGCGCTGGGTGGCCATGTAGGCGTTCGGCGTCATGCCGGCGGTCTTGAGGCGAAGCTCGTTGCCGCCGATCTTCTCGGTCAGCGACGCGGCTTCGGACTCGGCTTCCCTGCGCCGCAGAAGGATCTTCTTCTGGAGGGCTTCCTTGCGGCGGAGCAGCGTCTCTTCCTCGCCGACCTCGCGTTCCATCTTGAGGCCTTTTTCCTTCAGTTGTCGAATGCGTGACTCGAGGTCGTCGACGGCAAGGTCGAAAGCCTGTATTGCCAGTATCGCGGTGCAGTCCTGCACGGCGGCCCTCCTCTCGATTCTGCGTTGGTTCGCAGCGCTGGGGTAGCCTAACAGATGATTCCGACGGTGTCAACCCGCCGCCGCGTTCTATTGACGCCTGTGCTGATGCGTGGTATGATCGATTTTTCATTCTTGGAGGTGTTCCCGGATGTCTCTCCTCCCCGTCATCGCCATCGTCGGCAGGCCGAACGTCGGCAAATCGTCGCTCATGAACCGGATCGTCGGATACCGGCACGCCATCGTGGACCCCACCCCCGGCGTCACCCGCGACCGCAACTACGCCGAAGCCGTCTGGAACGGCCGGCGCTTCTACGTCGTCGACACGGGCGGCCTCGACCCCGACGACGAGCAGCCGATCATGATGTCGATCAAGTCCCAGGTCGATTTCGCTCTTCGGGAAGCGGCCGCGATCGTCTTTCTCGGAGACGCCCGCGACGGCCTCCACGGCGACGACCGGACGATTCTCAACTTGCTCCGGAAAAAATGCACCGACAAGCCGTTCTACGTCGCCGTCAACAAGATCGACAACCCGAAGGAGATCGACGTTCTCACGGCGGAGTTCTACGGACTCGGTGTCGACCGTCTGTTCCCGATTTCCGCCGTTCACGGCATCGGCGTCGCGGACCTTCTCGACGTCGTCGTCGAGCCGTTCGAGCGGGAAACGGCACCCGACGACTCGGTTTCGTCCCCGCCGCTCGAGCGCATCGCGATCGTCGGCAAGCCCAACGTCGGCAAGTCCTCTCTCTTCAATAGGCTTCTCGGGCACGACCGTTCGATCGTCGACGACGTTCCCGGCACGACGCGCGATGCGATCACCGTCTCCGTCGACCGGAACGGCCGCACCTACCGGTTCATCGACACGGCCGGCCTGCGCCGCCCCGCCCGCCAGAAAGACAGCGTCGAGTATTTTTCGGTCTTCCGAACCCTCGACGCAATCCAGAAATCCGATCTCGCCGTCCTGGTTCTCGACGCCTCGGAAGGCAAGATCTCCGAGCAGGACAAGCGCATCGCCGGCCGGGTCGTCGACGCCGGCTCGGGATGCATCATCGTCTGGAACAAGTGGGACATCGCCGATAAGACGGCCCGCCCATGGGACGAGCTGCTCGTCGAGACGCGCGAAGCCTTCCCGCTGCTGAATTTCGCCCCCGTGACCTCGATCTCGGCGCGCACCGGCCAGCGCGTCGACCGGCTGTTCGAGATGGTCGACACGGTGCAGGAAACGGGCCGGCACCGCATTACCGACGAACGGCTCAAGCAGATTCTGTATGAGGCCGTCACGATCCAGCCGCCCCCCAGCGTCGCCGGCCGGGCCCTGCATCTCAAGAACCTGCGCCAGCTCAACGGGCCGCCGATCGTCTTCCGGCTAACGGCGTCCGACCCGAAGAACGTTCACTTCTCCTACCAGCGGTATCTGCTGAACCATATCCGGCAGGAGTTCCCCTTCGAAGGCTGGCCGATGCGGCTCGCCGTCGGGCGTTGACGAGATGATCGGAATCACCTGGCACCCGTTCGCCGCCGGTTATATCCTTGGGTCTATACCATCGGCATGGCTGTTGTGCCGCATTTTCTACGGCATCGACATCTTCGAGCACGGCAGCCGCAACATGGGCGCAACCAACGTTCATCGCGTTCTGGGCACGAAACCCTTCGCGATCACCCTGATCCTCGACATCCTGAAAGGCTTCGCCGCCGTTCTTCTTTCGATCTCCTTCTTTTCGGTTCCGGAAACAGCGGTCCCCACCGGTCTTGCCGCCGGCGCCGCCGCGATCGCCGGCCACTCGCTTTCCGTCTGGGTGAAGTTCCGGGGCGGGAAAGGCGTCGCGACGGGACTGGGCGTTTTTCTTGCCCTCGCTCCGAAAGCCTCGGTCACAGCCATGGGAATTTTCCTGCTCGTGCTGGTCTCGAGCGGTTTCGTTTCGCTCGGCTCGATCGCCGCGGCCTGCGCCCTTCCCTTTCTGATTCTCGAATTCCGGGAGTGCGGCGAGGCCTGGCTGTCCTCGTTCGTCGTTTTTTCCGCGATCGCGGCCCTGTTCATCGTGTTCAGGCACAAGGCGAATATCGTCAGGCTCTGGAACGGTGAGGAGAACGGTCTCGGCAGTCGGAAACCCGAACCGGAACCGCCCGGGGCGACCCCCGCGGCGTGACAATTTCGTCGAAACGGAGCGTCTGGAACACATGAAGATCGGAGTCATCGGTGCGGGTTCCTGGGGAACCGTCCTCGCGACGCTTCTCTCGAAGAAGGGCAACCAGGTCACTCTGTGGGCGCGCGAGCCGGAAGTGGTTTCCGGCATCAGGAACAGGCGACGCAACCCGTTTTTCATGAGCGATCTCGAGCTTCCGCCCGAACTGGGAGTCTCGAACGACGCAGCAGACGTCGCGGCTGGCGCGGATGCCCTTCTGTTCGCCGTTCCCTCGGCCCATTTGCGCGGTTTGGCGCACGGCCTTCGCGAGCACCTGCCGCGGATCTCCGGCGTCATCAACGCCGCCAAGGGATTCGAACCCGGCACCGGCAAGCGTCTCAGCGAAATTCTCGTCGAAGAGTCCGGCGTCGAGCCCGGAAGTGCGGGCGACCGCATCGCCGTCCTGTCGGGACCGAATCTCGCCGGCGAGCTCGCCGAGGGCAAGATCGGCGCCTCCGTCATCGCCTGTCCGGACGAAACCTGGTCCAGAACGGCACAGGAACTGCTCTCGAACGATCACTTTCGGGTCTACCGGCATACCGACCGCACCGGGGTCGAGCTCGGCGGCACGCTGAAGAACGTGTTCGCCATCGGGGCCGGCATCGTCGACGGGCTTGGCCTCGGCGACAACGCGAAGGCAGCCTACCTGACCCGCGCGCTCCATGAGCTCGTCAGGCTTGGATCGCGTCTTGGCGGCCGGCCGACGACCTTCTACGGGCTTTCTGGACTCGGCGATCTCATGGCGACCTGTTCCTCGCCCCTCTCCCGGAATCACCAGCTCGGCCAGGCCCTCGCTCGCGGGAAGACGCTCGACGAGTTGACGCACGGCAGCCGCATGGTCATCGAAGGCGTGGAAACGGCACGAATGGCCGCCTCGTGGGGGAAAAAACTAACGATTCCCCTTCCTATTACCGAAGAAATATGCAGGGTTCTCTTCGATTCGCTGTCTCCCCGGGAGGCAGCGAAGAATCTCATGACCCGTTCTCTGAAGGACGAAGAGGCCTAAATTTTTCGCGGGAGCTGTGTTCATGCGCCGGAATCTCACCATCGCCGCCTCGATTTTTGGCATCGCCCTCTTCCTCGGCGTTTTCTTCTGGGGGATTTTCTACTTCCAGGGGAAGAGCGGCCGGCCCGTCAGTCAAGGCACGGGCGACAAGCCGGCGCAGACGCAGAGCACGGGATCGGAGGCACCAATGCGTTCCACGGAAACCGCCCAGGCGAAACTGCGTGACATCGACGTTTCATTCACCCTCGACTCGAAGACGATGCATCTCGGGCCTCAGAAGCTGATCCGCGTCTCGAAACGCAGCGTTCAGGAGCCCCCCCTCGTCGAAGTCGACGTTCAGCTGGCCCACTCTCTCATCTCGAGCCTCCAGGAACTCGATCTTCAGACCCCCATCGAGCCGGCCCGGGTCTCGACCGACAAACAGGGAAATCCGCTCCGCATCATCCGCGGCTCTGGCAAGCGCGTGATCGACCGCGAACGCACCCTGCTGACGCTCAAGGATATGGCATCGCAGGCAGCCGATGCCTCCGCTCTCAACGTTCCGATCTCCGTGAAGATCGACGAGGGGTCCGAGGGGTTCGAGGCACAGCGCCAGAAACTCGGCTTCGGCGTCTGCCTCGGCCGGTTCGAGACGCTTCACGCCGATCACGCCGACGATGAGGCGCGGAACGAGAATCTCCGCATCGCCGCCGAGAAGTGCGACGGGCTCATTCTCGCCCCCGGCGCCGAGTTCAACTTCGACAAGGTCGTCGGCCCCCGCGTTTCGAAGAACGGGTTCAAGATGGCGGGCGTCATTTCGAACGGCCGCGTGATTCCCGGCATGGGGGGCGGCGTCTGCCAGGTCAGCACGACCCTGTATCGCACGGCCCTGCTATCCAATATGAAAATCACCGAACGGCACAACCACTCGATCTACGAAGGCATCCCCTACGCCGATCGCGGGCTCGACGCGGCCATTGCCTGGGGTTCGAAGAATTTCCGCTTCGTGAACACGCTCGGCGTGCCCCTGCTGCTTTCCTGCCGCGGCGGGAACGGCCGGGTCCATGTCTCTTTCTACGCGCCGAGCAAGCCTTTCGACCAGGTCGTCGTCGCGACGCGCAATGAAAAGGCGATCCGCTACCCCGTCGAAAAGAAAAAGAACGCCCGCCTCAAATCCGGCGAAACGCGCATCGTCCGCCCGGGCGTGACGGGCTATACGATCGACGCCTACCGCATCGTGACCAGCGGCGGGATGAGCCGCGAAGAGAAGCTGTCCTCCGATAACTACCTCATGTTTCCGCAGATCGAGGAGAGCAGCAACTGATGCGGTCTCCGAATACAAGGACGTCGCCCGGGCCGTGGCTCGCCGTGGCCGTTCTCACGTTCCTCGCGTATGCCTGTACGGCGGCAACGGCGCTCGAGTTCGCCAACTTCGTGACTCGCGGCTATGAAGGGAAAGGCGAACTCGAATTCATCATGCCGGAAGACCTCCTGCGCGACGCGTCCGGCAACATCATCGTCGCCGACCAGAAGAACAACCGCGTTCAGATCCTCACTCCGGAAGGGAATTTCAAGCGATTTTTCACGATCACGGCCCAGACCCCGGGCGTCGCGTCGATGGTCGCAAGCCTCACCGAGGCAGAGATCGCAAGCCAGTTTCCGCCCGAAAAAAAGCGCGAGCCCTCGGTCTCGAAAACCCCGAAACCGCCAGAAGTCAAACCGGTCCCCGGCCCCCGGCTCGACAAGCCGGTCGGTCTCGCCCTCGACGGAAAAGGGCTTCTCTACGTCGCCGGCTCCGGAACGGGCCATATCTGGGTCCTTCGGCTCTCCGACGGCGCCCTCGTCGAGGTCATCGGCCGGTTCGGCCGCCAGCAGGGCCAGTTCGACACCCCGCTCGACATCGACATCAGCCCCGACGGAAAGCTTGCGGTCGTCGATTCTGGCAACAAGCGCGTCCAGATTTTCGACGCAGACCGGAAGTTTCTCCGGGAAATCCATTACAAGGAAGAAACAAAGAAAAAAGAGCTTCGCTCCCTCCCCCCGCGCGGCGTCTGCTGGCTTCCCACGGGCGATCTCGCCGTTTCCTACCCGACGTTCAACCAGATCGTGAGCTGGAATCCCGCCGGTGAAGTGGTTTGGCGCTACGGCGTGAAGGGCAACCGGAAGGGCGAGCTCAACGAACCCTCCTACATGATTCACGGTCCCTCAGGGCATCTTCTGATCGCCGACAGCGGAAATCACCGGATCGTCGAAATCACCTCGAACGGCCTTTTCGTCAAGAACTTCCCCATGGGTCGCGGAAGCGGGCCCGGACGGCTCCTGTGGCCGCGTGGCATGGCTCTCACCGATCAGGACACGCTGATCGTGAGCGACCAGGGAAACAACCGCATCCATTTTCTTCAGCCGAGCAAGGCCGCCCTCCTTTTGCGCGAAGCGAAGCTTCTCGCGAACCAGGATAAATGGGATGAAGCGTACGTCCGCATCGAGCAGGTGCTCAACCTTCAGCCGAACGACCAGGATGCCCGCGCGCTTATGGTCAACGCCCTGCATTATTTCGGCGACCGCGCCATGAACAAGGCCGATTTCGAGCACGCCGAGGAGTATCTGCGGCGCATCCTGATCTACAATCCCAACGATCCGAACGTGCAGAAAAAGCTGGACGCGATCTTCTGGGCCTCGAACAAGGACTTGATCGGCAACTTCGTTTTTGGCATCATAGCCGTCATCGCCATCCTTATTCTTTTCTGGATCATCAAAACCACTTTGAGCCGGCTGATCTTCGGCCACCCCTAGGAGCGCCCGTGTCACACCCCCAGAAACACATCCGCAATTTCTGCATTATCGCGCATATCGACCACGGCAAATCGACCCTGGCCGACCGGCTGATCGAGCATACCGCCACGGTCAGCAAGCGCGAAATGAAGGACCAGATCCTCGACTCGATGGACCTGGAGCGCGAGCGCGGTATCACGATCAAGGCCCAGGCGGTCCGGATGATCTACCACGCGAACGACGGCCAGGAGTACATGTACAACCTCATCGACACCCCCGGCCACGTCGATTTTTCCTACGAAGTCTCGCGGTCGATCGCGGCCTGCGAGGGCGCCATTCTGGTCGTCGACGCGAGCCAGGGGGTCGAGGCCCAGACGATGGCGAACGTGACGCTCGCCCTCGCCGGGAATCTCGAGATCCTGCCGGTCATCAACAAGATCGACCTACCCGCCGCCGATCCCGAAAAGGTGCGCAAGGAGATCGAGAATCTCGTCGGCATCGACTGTTCAGACGCCCTGCTGGTTTCGGCGAAAGAGGGAAAAGGCGTTCCCGAGCTTCTCGAGGCGATCGCGAAAAAGTTCCCGCCCCCCCTCGGTGACCCGAAGGCGCCCCTGCGCGCCCTTATATTCGATGCGAAATATGATTCGTACAAGGGCGTCGTCGTCTACTGCCGCGTCGTGGACGGATCGTTCAAGACCGGCGACCGCATCAAATTTCTTTCCACCGGCTCCGAGTTCGAGGTCATCGAGACCGGCGTGTTCACTCCGAAGCCCCTTCAGGTGAGCGAAATCGCCGCCGGCAACGTCGGGTATTTCTGCGCCACGATCAAGGAGATGGGCCACGTCCGCATCGGCGACACGATCACGAACGCGGGCAAGAACGTCAAGGTCGAGGCGATTCCCGGCTTCAAGGAAGCCAAGCCGATGGTGTTCTGCGGCCTCTACCCCGTCGAGGCGAGCGATTTCGACGAACTGCGTAACGCCCTCGAGAAACTGACGCTGAACGATTCGAGCCTCTCGTTCGTCCCCGAGAACTCAGTCGCCCTCGGATTCGGCTTCCGGTGCGGTTTTCTCGGTCTCCTCCATATGGAGATCGTACAGGAGCGTCTCGAGCGGGAATACAACCTCGAGCTCGTCACGACGGCCCCGAACGTGGTCTACCAGGTCCGCACCGTTGACGGCGTCGAGTCCGAGATCGAGTCGCCGGCGAAACTGCCCGACTCGACGAAGATCGCCGAGATCCGCGAGCCGTTCGTCCACGCAACGATGTTCATGCCCAAGGATTATATCGGCACGGTCATGGAACTCTGCACCGAGCGGCGGGGCGCGATGAAGCACATGGAATACATCTCGGAAAACCGCGTCTCGATCTCGTTCGACCTGCCGATGGCCGAGATCCTGGTCGATTTTTACGACAAGCTCAAAAGCCGCACGCGGGGCTACGCATCGATGGACTACGAGCCGATCGGCTTCAGGACCGCCGAGATCATCCGCGTCGACATCCTCGTCAACGCCGAGCCCGTCGATGCCCTCTCTTTCCTCACGCACCGCGAGCGCGCCGAGCGCCGCGGCCGCTCGATGATCGAAAAGCTCCGCAAGCTGATTCCCAGGCACCAGTTCCAGATCCCCCTCCAGGCGGCGATCGGGGCGAAGATCATCGCCCGAGAAAATATCGCGCCGTATAGAAAAGACGTCATCGCGAAGTGCTACGGCGGCGACATCACGCGAAAGCGCAAGCTCCTCGAGAAACAGAAGGAGGGCAAGCGGCGTCTCAAGATGGTAGGCAACGTCGAGATTCCGCAGGAAGCCTTCATGGCCGTCCTCAAGGTCGAAGACGACTGACGCGCCTCCGGCTGGAGTTCTCTTTCATCGCTGTTCTGATGCCGATCTGAGCATCGCGTCGCGCGCGCGACCGTTCGCGAAAGCTGGCGATGGAACGCGCCGAACCCGCAGCCGGTCAGTCCCTCACGGTATAGTATGCGGATGCGCCGGAGCAGACATCGCACGTTTCCTGTGTTTCGCTGCGTGCGAGGAACGACTCGCGGCAACTCGGGCAACGTTTCGCCGGCAGGATATCTTCCTTGCCGTATTTGAGGAGCTGCACCCGCTGGAGGCCGAGGATGCGTCTCCCGACGCGAGAGAACTCCTCAACGACTTTCTTTCCCGACTCCTCTCGCGTGCGGTTGTCAGGAACATTTCTCGTTCGAAAAAAGAATCGATATAATTCGGGCGTCTCATCGGGGTCGATCTTGTCGAGGTCGATGAAGACGCGAACCCCCTCACCCGTATTCCGGTTGAACAGAGAAAAGGCATACCGTCCGATCTCTTCGCGAATCTTGAGATACCTGACGCCGACAGTACATCCGACGAGTACCTGAAGGCAGTCCGGAAGGCACGTCGAAGTTTCGCAGACCGCGTTCAGTTTTCCCCTGTTTTCGGGCCCGAGAGCCTCGACGGCATATTGTACCATAGCTACGCCAATATAAATACCGGGGGCTCGTTTCGTGTGAAACGCGTATACTCGCTCGACGGCCTGCTCAAACGTTTCTGTCGCCATGCTGTGCTTCCTCGGCCTCGCTTTCCTTTTTCATCTGGTCCAGCGACATTCTCGCCGCCCGTCGGACGTCGCGGGAAGGGTCGCTTTCCATCATCTTGTTCAAGGCGAAAAAGATCTCCGCCTTCCGGCCGAACCCCGGCAGCGCTTTCGCTACCGAGTATCGGACGTCCTCGGACGGGTCCTGCAGCTTCAGGAGGTTGTCGAGGGTTTCCGGATCGCGCCTCTTGCCGAGAGCCGCAACGGCGCAGGACCGTACATACTCATGTTTGTCGTTCAACGCCTCGAGCAGGAGGACGCCGGCTTCCATCCCGGCGAAATCTCCGAGGGCGTTCGCCGCGCAGCCGCGGACGTTGGGGCTTTCATGTCTGAGAGCCGCCTCGAGTTTCTCGATCGAGTCGCCGCCCCCGAGTTCCAACTGAAGGCTGCTGAATTTGCTCGACGCGTCACCGCTCTGGCGCTCTTTCGGCTTTGCCGGACCGGGTGCCGGTTCGAGGGGCGGAATGTTTCCAAGCTTGTCCTGCGCCTGGAACCAGGCGATCAACTCCTGGTCGAGCCGCCGCGAGGCCTCGATCAGGTCGTCCAGCACGTCGACGTCGTCGACGGTCATCAGGGCCAGAGAGGCCTTGTAACTTGTTTCGGAGTCGGGATCCCGGAGGGCCTTCCTGAGGAGTTCGACGGCGCTCTCGTTCTTGATCTGGGACACCACGTCGATGAGAGCACGCTTGAACCGGGCGTTTGCCGTGTCGAGCCGCCTGTCGAGCTCGGCGATGACGTCTTCTCCGCCGAGACCACCGAGGGCTTTGCCGACCGAGAAACGAACCACTTCGCTGCCGTCGTCGATCTTGCCGAGCAGGGCCTCCATGGCGCGCTTGTCACCGATCGTTCCGAGGGCGTAGGCCACCGAGGAGCGCACGAACTCGTTGTCGTCGTTCAACGCCTCGATCAGGGCGCCCACGGTTTTCTCGTCGCGCATATTGCTCAAAGCGGCGGCGGCCGAGTATCTGACCGCGACGTTCTCGTCCTTCAGGGCCTTCAGGAGCGGCGCGCCGGCGCGCTCGTCGCCCGAGTCGCCGAGGGCTTCGGCGGCAAGATACCTGACCGACTCGACCTCATACGGGTTCTGGAGCGCCTCGACGAGGGTCGGGACGACCTCCGGATCGTGGATGCCGATCGCGGCTTTCGCGGCCATTTTCCGGAGCTGCTGATCGTTATCCTTGAGCCCCTTCATGACGAGATCGCGCCTGGGAATCGGCGTGCCGTCGGCCTGGAAATACTCCTTCGGCAACAGGTCGATCTTGAAGACGGTGAGTTCCCGGTATTTGAAGGGATTCGCCTCGGGAATGACGGCCAGGTCTCGCGATTCGCTTCCCTCGCCTTTTTCGGCGTCCCTGCGCGCGCCCCTGGAAACGGCATCGCCGGAAAATCCCGAAGCCTCGATTTCCTGAAGGAGCCGGATATCGTTCCTGTGCGTGATTTCGAGCAGGGGTTCGATGCCCCGGGGGTCACCGATCCGGCCCAGTGCCTCGGCGGCGGCGGCCGATATCGCGGGATCGGGTTCGTAGAGAACCTCGATCAGGGTCGGCACGGCTTCGGTGAGCGTCAGCTCTGCCGCCCGCCGGATCGCGAGAAGTCGCTCCTGAACGGGCATCGAAAAACTTCCGATGATGAGCGGAAGCTCTTCGGGTCCTGCAACCCTCGCCGGAGGGACCGGGGAACCGGGTTTCCCCGGAGTCGCTCCGCCCGTCGCGAACCCTTCCGGTTCATGAGACAGCGGCGGCGGCCCCGAGGCAGGCTCCGGCGGAGCCTGGGCGGGTTGCGGTGATTCCTGTGGCGGTCCGAAGCCGGACGATGCACCTCCCCTCGCCTGGGGCGGGGGCTCGAAAAAGGATTTGCGCGGTTCTTCCGGCCGCTTCGTCTCCGGCCGCGGTTCCGGTTCGGGAGGGGCCGTTTCCTGCCGCAATGCCGCCCTGCGACGCAGGTAGAATCGTATTCCCGCGATCGCCACGAGGACGACCAGCATGGAAAGAATGATCATGTCTATTGCAGGCATCATCTTCAAGTATCGGTCCATCCGGGGAATTTTATTAGTCGACGCCCGTTGCGGTCGGCCGGCGGAGGGTGTAGTACTGGATCATGCACCAGATCGGACAGGTCATCATCGCTGACGACGTGTGGGATACGCGTTTCGCCTGCGATCTTTCGGCTTGCAAGGGCTGTTGCTGCGCGATCGGAGACCGCGGCACGCCGATCGACCAGGAAGAGGCCGACAAGCTGGCGACCCTGTTCCCCATCGTTCAGGGACGACTTTCGAAAGCCTCGATCCAGTTCCTGCGAAACGGCATCTCGGAAACCTACAAGGGGCGACTGTATATCCGGGAAGTCAGCCGTAACGCCCCCTGCCCGTTCGCGTATCACGGTGCGGAAAACGTGCTGTACTGCTCAATTCATTCCCACTGTCTCGAGGAAGGACTTCCCGTCACGAAATGGAAGCCCTTTTGGTGCAGTCTTTTCCCGTTCGTTCTCCAGAAGTCCGGCGACCAGTGGCTTCTGAACCAGTATATCGCCCCCCACTGCCGGTCGGTCGCAAACGCCCCGCTGATGCTCGATTGGGGTGCGCAACTGCTGGGAGAGTATCTCGGCGAAGCCTGGCGGACCGACCTCAAACGCGAACTCGACAAGGCGTTCGGCTCGAACCGGGTGTGACATCGACGCCGCATGTTTTTCCGACCGTGCCTTGGAAATCCGTTCTGATACATGATTTTCTCAGATTCCGCCCACACACGCTCTGTGACACAGACGACGCACCCTAACGGCCCGTGGTTCTGTTCAAACGGCAGGAATGCCCTTCCAATCGACGTATGAGACACCTGGCACTCGAATTGCTGGAATGAAATCGTGATATCAACTTACCAAGGAGGATGGGATATGGGTATTTTCAAGCGGATTTCACTGATCATCAGGTCGAACATCAACGCACTGATCGAGAAAGCGGAAGACCCCGAAAAAATGCTCGACCAGATCATCGCCGACATGAACGAGAACATGCGCGAGATCAAGCTCCAGATCGCCCGCTCGATGAAGGACGAGAAGCTGCTTGAGCACAAGGTCGAAGAAAACCGGAAGCTGGCCGGCGAGTATGAGAGCAAAGCCATGCTGGCTCTCGAGAAGAACAGTGAAGACCTTGCACGCGAGGCGCTGAAGCGCAAGAAATCGTATGCCGACATCACCACGTCGCTCGAAACCGAGCTCGACGAGCAGCGCAAGGCCGTCGAACTGCTCAAGACCAGCTACAAGGCCCTCGAACTCAAGATCGAGGAAGCGAAGAACAAGCGTCAGGTTCTGCTGAGCCGTCAGAAACGCGCCGAAACCAGGATCGACCTCAGCGACACGGTCAGCAGCATCAACGAGCAGGCCGACCTGTTCGACGCCTTCGACCGCATGGCCGACAAGGTCGCCAAGACCGAAGCCATGGCCGGCGCCCTCGCCGAACTCGACAAGGCGACGATCGAGCAGAAGTTCGAGCAGCTCGAAAGCGACCGGTCAATCGACGACGATCTCAAGGCCCTCAAGGAAAAAATGAAAAAGTAACCGCCCCAACGACCACCGTCATTTCAGGGAATTACCTCTCAGCGTTTCCGCGTCTCTCCGATAAGCGTTTTCCCGCTTATCACCGAGACGCAGAAACGCTGAGATTTTTCCGGGAGGGTGTCAGCGGATGACGGGCTTGATTGAGACGGGCGGCTTGCGTTCGGGAAAATTCAATTCGTCGACGCGTGCAAAGTATTCTTTTGCGAGGTCCGGCTGTTTGAGCTGGAGGAGAATCTCGCCAGCCCAGTAGTACAGTTCGGGGTCTTCAGGCCGCTGATCCATCAACTCACGGACGAGGCGAAACGCCTCCTCGTGATAGCCCTTGCTCGAAAGCACATGGCTCAGAAACCATTTCGCGCCCGGGTGGTGCGGATCAACCCGGAGGGTCCGGCGATACTCCTTGATCGCCTCGTCCTCCATCTGGAGACTGGAATACAGATTTCCGATCTGGAAGCTGTATTCGGGATTGTCCGGCCGCTTCATCCGCATGAATTTAAGCCGCTGGAGATACCTCTCGCGATCGTTGTTGACCTCGCCCGTGATTCCCGGGTCACCTGCCAGGATCACCGAGAACGCCGACACGAGGAACGCAAAGGCCGTCAGCAGCAGCACCAGTCGCGCCGCGCGCCCGGCTCTCGGAGCAATATCGGGGGTCAGAATCCCGAGAGGATGTAGGCCAGCCTGACCACGGTGATCAGCACCGCGAGATGCATCGCGAAGCGCAGCACGAGAACGATCTTTCCAGCGCTGATACCGACGATCGAACTCACCGTGTTCCTGTACAGCCATCCGATCCCTTCCTCGAAAACGTCCGGGTAGAACCAGTCGACAAGCGAAACCCCCACCAGGACGAGAAAAGCAATCTGGTACCCGAGATTTCCAGGCTTCCCTTTCTTGTCGGAGGTCTGTTCCGGGTTGTCGGTAGAAGGGGGCGTTTTGTTTACGATCGTCGTCTGTTTTCGCAACACTTTTCGAAGCGGATCGAACCTCAGCAGGCAATGGCACAGGGGGCACGCCAGAGACTCGGGCATGGCGCCGGGCTCGCTCCAGAGAAACGCCTTGAGGCAGTTCGGGCACATGTAGGTCGGCTTCTGACGGTCTTTCGCCTCCTGGATTTTCTCGCGGCAGAGACGCATCCATTCGAGGACGTTGTCCCTGTCTTCCGGATTGACGACGACGGCCAGAGACGCTTCGAAAAGGGGAAGCGCGGCCGCGTAGTTTCCGGCCTGGAACTGCTCGCCCGCGTCATTGATGAATTTTTTGAGGCGCTCTTTCGCCCGCTCGTTTTCGGCCTGAACGAAGTTGGTGAGCGACGGCGGTGCGAGAACGGGAGCGGCGTCGGGGACGGCGGCCGGTCGTTCCGGCTTCCGACCGTCGCCGGAGGCCGGTTCGCCTCTGTGGGTCTGGAAGCGTTCCAACTCCTCGATGATGACGGCGCAGTTGTCCGGGCGCATGTCGGGATTCAGGTCGAGCATGCGGAAGGTCAGGGTGTCCCAGTATTGATGGATGGGCTTGTAACAGGACGGCGGCTGGAAGATGCCCAGGGGCAGCAGGCCGCCGGTGAGCATTTCGTACAGGACGACCCCGACGGCGTAGATGTCGGTCTTGTGCGTTACGGCCTTGGGGTTGATGCGCTGTTCGGGCGACATGTAGTTCTCGGTGCCCATGAACGCGTTGGTCTTCGTCAGCGACTGCTGATCGCTCGTCGTTCCGAACTTGCGCGCGAGACCGAAATCCGTGACTTTCACGTTCGCCTGGCGGTCGAACATGATGTTCTCTGGTTTTATATCTCTATGTATAATACCATGGGCGTGCGCATGGTTGAGAGCGCGAAGGATGCCGAGAGCGATGTCGATGATGCGCCCCTCGGTCAGGCCGCCGTCGCGGATCACCTGGCGGAGCGTTCCGCCTTCGACCAGCTCCATGACGAAATACTTGAAGGAAGCGGCGGAGCCCTGGTCGATGACGCGTACGATGTTCGGGTGGTTCAGGCCGGCCATCAGGGCCATTTCGCGCTCGAACCGTTCGATCAGGTCGGGCGACTCGAGGCTCTCGTGAGTCATGACCTTCAGCGCATAGACGTTGTTCGCCGGATCGACGGCCGAGTAGACCTGGCCCATGCCGCCCTGGCCCAGAAGCTTCACCAGTCGGTATTTGCCGAGGGTCTCGATGGCCTGCGCCTGCCTCGAATCGATCTCGTTGGCGCAGTTCGGACAGAAAATCTTGCCCGCGTCAGGCGAATCGAGCACCTCGAAATCGAGTCCGCAGTATTGGCAGATGATCTGCCGTAGCATCAGAAGCTCCTCACGATCGTCACCCCGGCGGTCTTCCCCGCCCGACGGCCACGTCCTCTTCCCTCTGGTCGGTCGGGCCCATTATACCCGAATATCGGCATCGATAACACGGCATATTACATAACGCCTTTTCTGCCCTCTCGAATCGTATCTTGTCCGGTGGACAATTCATTTTTCTGATACCATATCATCCATGATGAACCCCAATCCCCCCTCCCGCGTCTCATAGGCGGAGGGCCTGACATGGACTGCAAGCAATTCAGAAGCATCCTGGAAGCGGCCGACACGCTCGGCGTTCCGGCGGAATTGAAACAGCACGCCGCAACCTGCGCGTCGTGCGCCAGACTCCTGGAAGCACAGGAACGGATGTCGATCGGCCTCGAGATCAACCGGCGGGCCGTTCACGCCCCGGATCTCACGGCACGCATCATGCGGCGGGTCGCGCAGGAGAAGCCGGCGGCATCCGATTCCCCCGGCTGGCTCGAGCGTCTGGTCGCACTGGTGACCCCGAAGACGGCGTTCGCGTCCTCCGTCTTCTACGTCGCGGCCGGCGTCGTCATCGTCGCCCTCAGCCATGCGGTCATCGACCGCGGCTCGGAACTCCAGGACCTCCGACGTCACCACGCCTGGCGCATGGTATCGGCCGAGGGACGCATCTCGGGAGCGTCTCCCGACGCGAAGACGAAAGGCGTCGCCTTCGGCACGCGGCTCGCCTGCGAAGACGGCGCGACCGCAC
Organism: Candidatus Ozemobacteraceae bacterium; assembly: GCA_035373905.1. Lineage (NCBI taxonomy): Bacteria > Candidatus Rifleibacteriota > Candidatus Ozemibacteria > Candidatus Ozemibacteraceae > Candidatus Ozemibacteraceae bacterium. Next base: position 94,539 of record DAOSOK010000007.1, read on the forward strand.
GGGTCGAACTCGGCGACCGGTTCCGGCTTTCCCTGAACGGGGCGAACGCCGTCCTGGCGTCCGGCCAGGTCGACCTCGAGTCCGGAAGTATCGATGCTGATATCGTTCATGTCCCCAACGCCGTCCCGTTCCTGATCAAAACGCCTCATGCCGACGTCACGGACATCGGGACAACGTTCACCGTGACCGTCCTGAACGGCTCGACGACGGTCAGTCTCCGCACGGGCGCGGTTCGGGTCACCTCTTCGGCCACGCACGAGTCGCGGGAACTGAAACCGTCGGAGAACCTGACGGTCGGTTCCGACGGCTTCGTCCATCCAAAATTCCCTGTATCCAAAGATCCGGCTACGGCCCCGGTTGATCCGGATTTCCGAAGAATACAGCCGCCTGACGAATGACCTACGCCCCGAACCATTCCGGTCCTTCCGACGGCGAACTCGTCAGAGAAGCCCTTCGGGGCGACGCGCACGCCTTCGAAGCGCTCGTCAGCCGGCACCACCAAGGCGTCTTCCGTTTCCTGTATCATTTCATGGGGAACGCGGCCGACGCCGAGGACATCACCCAGGAAACGTTTCTGAACATTCACCGCAAGCTGAAGAGCCACAACCCGGCCCAGTCGTTCACCTCCTGGATGATCACGATCGCGCGGAATCTCGCGATCTCGCATCACAGGCGCCGGATGCCGTCCCCACTCGATCCGGCGCTGCTCGCCGCGGCGATCAAGGACGTCGCCCCCACTCCCGAATCCGAGCTGCTCGCAAAGGAAGCCGGCGAAGAGGTCCACGCGGCGCTCCAGCGGCTTCCCGAAGAGATCAGGGAAGTCCTCATCATGCGCTATCTCTTGGATATCCCGCTTCAGCAGGTCGCCGAGATGCTGAACATCCCCGAGGGAACGGCAAAATCCAGGCTGTTCAAAGCCCGCAACGTTCTCCGGGAGCAGATGGAACGCACCCATCACCGTGCGCTGCAGGCACAATCCGCCTGAGCGCATTTATGGGGGACGTAATACCAAACTTCCTCGAAAAATCCCCGGCGGCTTGATAAGAGGGTTGGGGTTCTCTGCGCTTCGACGTCAGAATACGTACATTCCGAATTCGGTATCACGTCCCCCGAAAACAACACCCCGGGGAGGTCCCCGGGGTGTTGTTGTAAAGCACCTGGTATTGAATTAGTCTTCGGAGGGCTGTTCGACGCGCGAGGCTTCGCCTTCGGTTGCGGTCGTGGTTTCGGTCGTGCCCTGCGCGGCATCCTTGGTGGTGTCGGCCTTGTTGCCCGCTTCGACGGCAGCCGCGGAATCGGCGGCGGTCTTGTCGGCGACCTTGCCGCCTTCTTCCCATCCGGTCTTGGCGGCGCCGGTGATGTCCTTGATGATGTCGGAGAAGTTCTTGTCGACGTCGGCGGCGGTCTGGCCGACCTTCTCGATGGCCTTGCCGACGTAATCAAGAGCGGTGCCGACCTTGATCAGGACTTTGCCGACCGAGACGAGCGCGGAACCGATCGAAGCCGTCCAGGGATTCGACTGGAGCGCGGTACCGATCGAAACGAGTGCAGTACCGACGGTTTTCAGCAACTGACCGATCTTCTGGAGCAGCTGGCCGATCTTGATCAGGGCCTTCTGGGCGGCGGCCTTGATCTTGGTCAGCTTTTCGAAGGTGTTTCCGCTGCCCGAGGCGGCGGCGCCGATTTCCTTCACGCTTCCGGCGGCCTCTTTGGCAGTGCCCTTCACATCATTGACCTGGGTCTTGGATTCGTTCAGCTGTTGGTTCGCTTCCCTGATCTTTCTTTTGGTGCCGCTTCCCATAAAACTATTGGTTTTGATGGTCTTGGTTTCATTCAGCGTCTTGCTGGCATCCTGCGTCTGGTCACTGCCGGCCTGGGCTTCGGTGCTCGCCGCAGCGGCAGCATTGCTCTGCTGCTCTTCGGTCGGCGTGGCCGATTCCTGAGAGGAAGCAGGCTGAGCCTGTTCCGTCGTCGCGGCGGCGTTCGCATCGGCCGCCAGGACGGCCACGTTCATGGCGAAAGGCTCGATAACCATCAGTGCCACAAGGACCCAGGTCACAAAAAAGCGCGCTCGTTTCATTGCGTTTCCTCCTGAATGATTTTTCGTATTTCGAGGGGATTTCACAAACCAGACGCGAACGACCCGTTCCAGGTTCATGAAAAATAACCGCATTAATTATGATAGGTTTCGTAATTCCAAGTCAAATTGTTCAGACTGCTCGAGATGAAGTTGCTCGAGATGGTCGTCGTGAGTTCGAGAGGCTTTCCGATGTTCGTGGAACCGTACATCTCTTTTCCCTCGTGGATCAGGAGGCGAACCCACAGCAACGGCACGGCCGGGTTCACCATGTGCGTGTACAGGCGAAATTCGACGGCCTCGAATCCCTTGAAACTCCGCTCGGATCCCTTGTATTTCCGCTTCAGGGTTTTCGTTGCGGCATCGAACGTGTACAGCACATGCTCCACGCGCGGCTTCGAACCGGCATCGAATTCGAAGCGGAAGAACGAGAGTCCGTTCGGGGTGACCTGTATGGGATCCCCATATTGGGGGGCCCAGCCGGGAGGATCCTTGAAAATGTATTTCCTTAACCGATTCACGTAGATGTAGGCGCCCGCCGGAGCCCCGCCGTCCTTGAACCGCGGGCACGCCGAGGAAAAGTCGCGGCGGAGATGGTTGATGGCGAGACGCGCATCCTGGAGGTTCTGGAGGTTCACCGTCCCGTACAGGTAATGGTTCCGCACGCTCGAGAGAAGTTTATATATCATCAGGAATACAAGCAGGGCGACCGCGATGCTTGCGATCATCTCGATCAAGGTGAACGCCGACCGGGGCTTGAGAAGGCGTTTCATGTCAGTAATCGATGCGATTGTCATGTGTCACCAGCGTCGTGAGAGTGATCTTGCGCATGCGCTCCCCGGAGGGGTCCATCAGGTTGGTCGGCGCCTTGCCTTCGTTCCAGCGGACCTCGACCCTGACCTCGCTCAGATACCCGGCACCGATGCCGGATGTGACCGGGGTCACGCTGATGTTCCGAATGAAATACGCCGTGTTATATTGATCAGAATATCCGATATCCCTGGAGATGATGCCGTCGGCATTCCATTTCGAGTTCTGCGAATCGGCCGTATCGACGTCCGCCGGGCCGGTCGAGCCTCCCCCGATGTCCACGATGAGGGAGCCGCCGCAGCCGCTCAGATTCGTGTCGAGATTCGCCGTATCGGTCGCGATCATCGCCCACTCGAGCGCCTCGTTGGCCAGTTCCATCGCGCGAAGATAGTTGATGGCCTTCGACGTCTCGGATCGGGAGGAGGAAACCATCATGATGATCGGAATCGAGCACACCGCGGCGATCAGGGTCGCGACGATGATCTCGACGAAGCCGAAACCCCTCCTAGCCCTCATTTTCTGCCCTCCGATCCGCCCGTTCTGGCCGTTCCGGAAGCGGTGAACGCATCCGGTTTGAGGGCTTTTCCCCGTTCAGCCAGGTCCTGCATCTCTTTTCCGTCCTCTTCGGGCGTCGCCACGGCGAGGAAAAACCTCGGCGGAGGCGACAGGTCGACCGGGGCCGCCATCTGCCTGGGGCGGTTCGATGCCCGCGCGGAGACGGCCGGTTCGTCCGGCAGAGCCGGGTCGGACGTTCCGCCGACCGCGACGACCTGCTCCTGCCCTTCCCCCGTGGGGGCTGAGATTTTCCTGAGGACGGTGAGGGTGACGATCATCATGCAGACAACCGCGAGAACGACGAGCCATCTGTTCCGGTCCATCAGAAGGTCTCCCTCCCCTCGGCGTTCATGCTGAACATCGTCCGGACCGCGCCGATGCTCGCCCGAAACGGGTCGTTTGCGGGAGGCTTGGGATTGTAGATCATCGGGTCATGCTCGATCGTCAGGGTGCCGTCGAGGGGGAGTCCGGTGTTGCCGGACTCGGTGAACAGGTAATCGACGATCAGGTTGCCGAGAATTCTGACCCGTTTGTTGTTCGGGTTGAAACTGCCCTGCGCGGTAAGACTCGAGGGGTCACGGGCGGAGCCCGGGGCGACGTAGGTCGTCGCGATGAGCGACGCCTCGATCTCCACGTCGCTGTCGGACGAATCGACGATGAAGTCTCCGTCCAGCAGGAGAATCCGGAGGGTCTGGTCGGAGCCGCTGCCGTCTTTCTTCAGGAAGTTGCCGATCCGGCAGTTTCCTTTCCCGAGGAAGATCAGGCCTCGTCCGGCGAACTGATCGACCCTCGACAGGTCGAGGTCGCCTTCGGTGATATACATATATCCGTCGATATACAATGTATTCTTTCCGTTCTCGCGAACGACCCGCTCACGCAGGAAGGAGGGCGGATCGTAGTAGTTGCGACTGCACATCTGCTCGTCGACGATGCGGAACATCTTGTGTCCGGGCTTCACCGTCTTTCCCGGTTTGACGACCTGCTGGGGATCCGGAATCACCCCGTCGGCCTTCGGATCGTACGTCCCGTCGCTGCCGTCGGTTTTGGTGATTTTCACGGTCTCGGTCGCGAACAACGTGTTGAGGGGTATCGTGTCGATCGCCCGGCTCATCAGCGACCGATCCACGAGATATCCTTTCGCGGGCGACGAGGGCAGGCACTTGGCAAACAGCCGGTCGTTCGCGAGGACGGACGAGGGCTGATTGAGGAACGTGTCATCCTGGCCGAGCACCGGGTCTTTCCGGTAGTAGTCCAGCGGGACCGGCGCAAGGACGCAAGGCACTTCCGTGTTCAGCAGGGTGAACGTCGCGTTCACCTCGTCGAAGTAGGCAACCTTGAAAAAGCGTAGAAACGCGTTTCCCTCGACGAGGAGAGGAACGTTGTCCGAGGGGCCGCACAGCTTCGCCATCTTCCCCACGAAGGCCCGCTCGCGGTTCCAGGGCGGGTTGGACGTGTCCCCCTCCGGCTGAAGATTCTGGTACATCCAGGGACCGACGCGGTTCGTCGGCTCGGACTGCGTCGCAAGACCGACGAGCCGAACGTCTCCCATCAGGGTGGAGGGGACCGGCAGTCGGGTCGAACCGGTCAGATCCCACAGGGCGGCGGCGTCGGTGTATCCCCAGCGATAGACCCAGTTGTCGATGCAGGTCTGAACGATCATGTTGAACGCCTGGCTCTGGGAAAAATCGGTTCCGGCATCTGCGACTTTGGTGTTGTAATCGTTGCAGAGCACCCACGCGGCCGAGTTGTTGTTTCCTCCCGAGGCGCTGAGCGCCTGGGCGCACTTCCGTTTCAGATCCGGGCCCGAGACGTAGGTGTTCACATTCAGAAACGCATTCGCCGCGCGATTGATCATGTCCCGGAACTGGTCTTTTATCTGTCTGACATTGTAGAACGCAGGAACGTCAAACCTCGCCACATCAAGGTATTTGTCGTTGTTCACCCCGAAAAACACCTTGAACGGCTCGGATTCGATGCCCGGGAATGCCGTGCGCGCAGCGGCGGCGGCCATTCCGAGCAGGGGGCCGATGAGGTTTTTCTGCTCGTCAAAGTTGACGTCGAACCACAGCAGGGGCGACGCCGTCGGGGAGCCGAACTCCCTGGATTTGGGGTAATACTGGTTCCCCACAAAGACGGTGGAGTAGACGCCCGCCGAAAAATCGGGCGGAATGCCCTTCACGACGAGGCGCCGCCGAGGGTTGTTCCAGTCAGGGCAGTAGTTCTTCACGAAAAGCGCGTACCGGTCGAAAAAGTGGCGCATGTCGACGACCTTGACGTCGCGGCGTTCCTTCACCTCGATTTTCGTCTGGTCGCCCGCGAGATGCGACGCGCGGGAAACGATCTCGAGATATCCGCTGAACCCCGCTGTTCCGGAAACGGCCGTTCGTTTCTCGAGCACCAGCCTCGCCTGGCTTTTGAGCGCGATGTTGTACCCCGCGCGAGCAACCATGTCCTGCGTCATGACGGGCGTGTAATTGTCGGGGAAAATGTTCTCGGACCACGGCAGCGTCGGCGGGGTTCCGTTGACTTCGAGCTTGATGGCCTTGCGGAACACGGCATAGAAACCGTTTTCAGATCCACCCTGAGTGTGGGCGTTGACCTGACTCCGGAGAATGGCGACGATCTCGTTGTTGGCTGCCTGGGCGAGCATGGCCAGGCGGTTCTGATCGATCGATTTCGAGAGCTGCTCGATGGCACCGCCTTTGAACGTGCTCAGCGAGAATGCCATGACGGCCATCACGAGGAAGACCGCGAGCACGACGAAAAACACGACGCCGGCGCGACTCCGGGGAACGGGGACGCGATCGGAGACGGCACGACGAGGCTCGCATCGGCTGCCCCTGGCGTGATGTACGCGCGATTCCGCCTGATACTTCTTCATGGCTTATGTGTATTCTACCGGATTTTTCCTCGTCTTTCCACAAACAGCTGGATATCCGTGGTTCAACGGCCGTGAACGCTGACGCGCCCGGCCTGAAAGAACGTGGTCATGCATTTCTCGAATCGGCGGTGGTGTGGTATAGTGGGGACGTCAGAGACTCCTCAGGAGGATTGAATCCGATGAAATCGTTCGTTCCGGCATACCGACGCTTCGGCCTCGTGCGCGCCACCCTCGCGGCCGCGCTGACCGTCCTGGTCTTCTGCGGAATCGCCTGCGCCGCTCAGGAACCCGTTTCCGCCGTGACCGGCACGTCGGGCACGGCGGAAAAAGCCGGCGATGCGCGGCTTCTGGTAACCGTCACCAGGTTCGGCACCTTCCTGAAATCGCCCGACAAGGAGCCGCTCGAGTTTTTCCGGCGACTCGGCCGGATGCTCTCACCCCAACTCGACAAGTATCTCGACAAGCCGTATGACGCGGCCGATTTCGTTCCCGCCGAGACAACCGGCAAACCGGAAAAACCGAAGCCGATCAAGGCGGATGCCTGGACGGACGCGCAGAAGGCGGCCGTCGAGCAACTCAGGGGCAGACAGACGGAACTGCTCGGCAACCTGATGAAAGCCGTCCCCTTCCCCAACGACGGTCTGCATCTGATCGCCGTCGCCGAACCGCATTCGCTTGTTGCACAGCTTGAGGCGCTCCTCGAGAACCCTGAAGCGCAGGCGAAGCTGCGCCCCGGCCAGATGATGAAGCTTCAGACGAAATTCATCCCGTTCCTTCGCATGGCCGATGCCATCGGCGTCGTGATGAGCCTTACTCCGGCCGGTTTCGCCCTCGAAATTCAGCTGCGCGGCGGGGAGACCTTCGCCGAGGCGATGCTGCCCGGGGGAAATCCTCCCGCGCCGCTCACCTGTTCGAAATTCATCTTTCCGGATTCCCTCGTTTCCTTCGTCCAGGTCAGCCCGACCGTGTCGCCCGCGGAAACGATGCAAGCGCTCAGGGCGTTTCCGCAAACGCGCATCGTCGAGAGTTATCTTGCCTCTGCCGGCCTCGAGTTCGAGCGGGACATCCTGTCGAACCCGGGTATCGAGTCTTTCGTCAACCTCGACCTGATCCCGGCGGGGGACGGTGGGCTGCCCGACTTCCGGGCCGCCATCCGGGTGAAAGACCCACTCAAGCTGGTTTCCCTGATTCCTCAATTGAAACAGCTGGCCATGAGCGTCGGCGTAATGGTGACGCCGAATCTCGAGAAACGGCCAACGGCGAAGATCTCGTATTTTCTCCTCCCGACCATCGGGGTCCACGTCGGCATGCTCGGCGAGTATCTGCTGATTTCAACCAGCCGAGACTCGCTGTTGGGGCTCGCCGATCGGATCGAAAACGTCTCCGCCGGAAAGGAAGCCGGCTTTGCGGGCGTTCCGGCCGATGCCCATCGCTTCTGGAAAATTCGGTTCTGCCTCCTCAACGAACAGCTCCAGAAATTGCTCCAGTCGCCACTTCTCGCCGGCCGCGGGATCCCGCCGCTCTCGAACCTGAACGTCGCGAGCGAACTGGGCGACCTGATCATGGTCACCCGCATCAGAAACGACGGAATCAACATGCGGCTCGATCTTCCGGTCGCTTCCGCGGGGAAATGACGCACGTTTCCCCTCCTCGTTTTCAAACAGTCGCGTTCTATGCTATACATGAACGACAACACCTGAATACAGAGGCCTGAGATGAGGAAACTTCGTTTAGCGGCGACAGTTCTCGGCGCGTGCGTGTTGTTTTTCGCACTGTTCACAAGCGGCTGCGGCGGCGGCAGCGCCCAGTCGGGCTCCCAGACGACGACCGCGCCGGCCGCCACCGTATCCCCCGCACAATCCGGAGGCGCCTACAAAGACACGGTCCTCAAGATCGGACGGATTCCGTTCACCAACGCCACCGAGATGGTGAAGAAGCACGAAGGACTGTTGTCATACCTTCGCAACGAGCTCGGGGTGAAGGAAACACGCCTCGTGCTCGCCTCCGATTACAAGGGCATCATCAGCAAGCTAACCCGCGGGGAGATCGATATCGCCTGGATGGGCACGACGTCGTACGTCGAAGCCCTCGCCGATCCGAAGCAGAAGGCGGCGATGCGGCTCCTGGTCAAGCCCAGGCGGTTCAAAACGACCTCGTATCGCGGCATCATCATCGTCCGGCAGGACAGCGGCATCAAGAACCTCACCGACCTGAAAGGCAAAAAGGTCGCCTGGGTCGAGCAGGATTCGGCGTCGGGATATCTGTTCCCAAAGGCCCTGCTGCTCGAAGCGGGCGTCAATCCCGACAAGGACTTCGCGGAAGCGGGCTTCCTCGGCAAGCACGATGCGGTCGTTTTGGCCGTGCTTCTCGGCAAATACGATGCGGGCGCCTGCTACGACGACGCGCGCAACACTCTCCGCGAAAAGGAAAAGATGAACGAGCTGACGATCCTCGCGACGACGCAGGATATCTCGAACGAGCCCATCGTCTGCCGATCCGACCTTCCCGAAGACATCATCGAGAAGATCAAGAAGGCCTTCCTGAAGCTCGACATCGAAAACCCGGCCTACAAGAAAGTTCTCGAGGACTGCACCGACGTGCAGGGCTTCACGGGCGCCCAGGAAAGCGATTACGAGTATGTCCAGCGTGTCCTGAACGTGCTTCAGGGCCAGAAATGACGCACAGGAAACGGAAATCGGCCTCGTGAGCCAGTCGACGGCAATACGTTATCCGCTGAGGGCGAAGTTCATCCTCGGGATCACGTTGCTCGTCGGAATGATCATCGGGCTCACCTCGCTGAACACCTCGCAACACGAAGAGGCCCTCCTCACCCAGAGCATGGACCAGAGCGGCCTTCTTCTGAGTTCGACCCTTGCGCTCGCCTGCCAGGATCCGATGATCCGGCAGGCTTACGACGAGCTGATTCCCTACACCGAACGGATCATCCTGAACGGCGAGGACGTCAGGGAAATCGCGATCTTCGATCAGGACGGCAAATATCTCGCACACCGGGTGCGAGGCGACAGTTCCAGCCTACTCGGGCAGACTCTTCCCGACGACCAGCAGAAGCGGTACGGCGCCATCGAGACCTCGACGCGATTCGTCGATTCGTCGCAGAAGCAGGTGGAATACGCGGCACCGATCCTCGTCGGCTCTTCCCGCTTCGGCACCGTCTCCCTGAAATTCACGTTCGACCGCCTGTCTGCCTCGAAAGCGGTCAGCCGGCAACGCATTCTGCTGATCGCCTTCGCCGCCCTCCTGGCCGGCATCCTCCTTTCCGCCATCATGGCCCGCTTCATCACCGCCAACCTCGACCGGCTCGTGGAAAGCACGCGGATCGTCACCGCGGGCGATCTGAGCCACCGTCTGCAGATCGACGCCTCGGACGAGATCGGCATGCTGTCCCAGCGGTTCAACGAGATGGTCACCAGTCTCGAAGCGAACGGCAAGGCGCTCGACCGCAAGATTTTCGAGATCGAGACGCTGTTCAAGGCGAGCCAGACGATGAATTTCCAGAACGACACCGACAAGCTGATCCGCCAGCTCCTGGAAATGGCGACCTCGGCTCTCAAGGCGGAACGGGCCTCGCTCATGCTGCTGGTCGACCAGACCGACGAACTTTCGACCCGCATCGTCCTTGGCCTCGACGAGGCGGAAGAGGCCTCGTTGCCCTCGGAAACGCGCATCAAAAGTGGAGACGGCGTGGCCGGCACCGTCCTGAAAACGGGCCAGTCGATTCTCGTGAACGAGGGGTGCAACGACCCGATCTTCAAGAGTTACGACTCCACGGCGGCGTTCGAGCACCGCATCCGGAACCTGCTTTCGGTTCCGCTGAAGGTGAAGGACCGCGTCACGGGCGTCGTGAACATCGTGAACAAGATGTCCGAGGAGGGGTTCAGCCCCGACGACCAGCGACTGATGGAGGCCCTTGCCCACCAGGCAGCCATGGCCGTCGAGCACGCCAGGCTGTATGAGCTGGCGATCACCGACGGCCTCACGAAGCTGTTCATCCACCGGTATTTCCAGGCCCGGCTCGACGAGGAGATCATGCGGGCCAAGCGATATCACACGACGGTTTCGCTCATCCTGTTCGACATCGACCATTTCAAGAAGTTCAACGACACCTACGGACACCAACAGGGCGACATCGTCCTGATCGAAACGGCCAAACTGATCAAGCAGGCCGTCCGCGACACGGTCGACATTCCCGCCCGATACGGCGGCGAGGAGTTTGCGATCATCCTTCCCGAGACCGACGCCAAGGGTGCCCAGCTGGTCGCCGAGCGTCTGCGCAAGACGGTCGAGTCCTACGATTATCCCGGCCAGGGAAAGGCCCTCAAAGTCACGATTTCGCTCGGCATCGCCAGCTTCCCCGATCACGCCAGCACCAAGCCGGTGCTGATCAAGAAAGCCGACGTCGCCCTGTATGCGTGCAAGGAAAAGGGGCGCAACTGCTCGTCCATCTACAACGACTCGATGAGCGAAAAATAAGGTGAACAGTCCCGACCCCCTGATTTCGCCGCTCGAGATCGGCGGCGTGCGGATTCTCAACAATCTCGTGCTGGCCCCGATGGCCGGTGTGGCGGACGGTCCTTTCCGTCGCATCTGCGCGCAGTTGGGAGCCGGCCTCACCGTCTCGGAACTCGTCAGCGCGCGCGGCTTGTTGAACGAGAACGGGCCGACGCACGATCTCATTTCGTTCACCGGCCAGCCCCGCCCCTACGCCGTCCAGATTTTCGGAAGCGACCCCGCGACGATGGCCGAAGCCGCGCGGCGGGTCGAGGCGATGGGCGTCTGCGATATGATAGATATAAATATGGGATGTCCCGTCGCGAAGGTCGTGAAGACCGGCGCTGGGGCGGCCCTGATGAGGAACCCGCCGCTCGCCGCATCGATCATCCGGAGCGTTCGGGCGGCGGTCCGGCTGCCCGTGACCGTGAAGTGCCGGATCGGCTGGTGCCAGTCGCAGATCAACGTGAAAGACTTCGTGAAGATGGCCGTCGCCGAGGGCGCGGCCGCCGTCGCCGTCCACGCCCGCACGAAGGAGGCCATGTACACCGGCATCGCCGACTGGCGCCATCTCGAAGGGCTCGCCGACTGCTGCGGCAAGATTCCTTTCATCGCGAACGGCGATCTGACGGACCGCGCGGCGCTCGAACGGGTTCGCGAGATCTCGGGCTGCGCCGGGTTCATGATCGGCCGGCCCGCGATCGGCAAGCCCTGGATTTTCTCGGAACTTCTGGGCGAGCCCGTCTCGAACGATCCGGCGGAGCGCCACACGATCTTCCGCAGGCATTTTATAGAAGCTATTATGGAACACGGATCGCGCGGCGTCCCCCTGTTCCGCGTGCACCTGTTCGCGTATCTGCGAAACTATCCGCACGCCGCGGCGATGCGCCGCAGGCTGTGCTCGGAGCACGATCCCGCCATCGTCAGGGACCTGGGAGCGGAGTTTTATCTCGGGGCCACGATTCCGGACTGGCTGAACTACGCGGAGGAACGGGAAGGCTGACCCGCGTCACTCCTCTTCTTCGTCGTGTTCCGGCGCCGCCGGCGGCGGCTCGTCGGCGAGAATCTCCTCGCGAATGTCCATGATTTCCGGATTGTCGGGCCACATCTCGAGAGCTTTTTCGACGCGCGCGAGCGCCTGCTGGCGGTCGCCCTCGTAGAACAGGTAGAGCGCGGCCAGCGCGAGGGCCTCGGCGTCGCCGGGGTCGAGCCTGACGACGTGCTCGAAATCCGAGAGCGCTTCGGCGAACTCGCCCATCGCCCCGAAGCAGTGACCGCGGTTGAAAAGATAATCGGGATGTTCCGGGTGGATCCGGACTGCTTCGTTGAACATTTCGAGCGCTCTCGCCGGGTCTTCCATGTTGAGGTAGCAGTAGCCGATGCGGTTGAGCAGGTCGGGATACTTCGGGTCCGTTTCCTGGTCGTCGACTTCGCGATACTGGCCGAGCGCTCGGTTCCATTCGCCCCGAATCTCGAAGATCTTGCCGTACACGAGGCGGGCCGGCAGGAGTTTCGGCTGAGTCGCGAGAATCTCCTTGACGATCGCGATTGCCCGTTCTTCAGCGCCGACGGCGGCGAGCGTCTCGGCGTATCCCAGGCGAGCGTCGGTCTGGTCGGGGGCGATCAGGACCGCCGCCGCGAAACCCTGGATGGCGTTTCCGTATGCGCCCATGTCGAGGGCGCAGCAGCCCATGCCGTAATGCACCTGGTACGCGATCGGGAACCTGTGCCCGATCCGTTCGAGAAGCCGGTAGGCGTAGTCGATGTCGCCCATGCGGCGCAATTCGAGCGTCCGTTCGAAGGCGCGATCGAGAAACGCCTTCTCGCGAGCCGCCTGAGAGCCGGGGCCTTTCCGCTTCGCTGGATTCCGATTTTTCATGGTTTCTTCTCCGGATTTGAAAAATTACCGCAAATGCGGCTCCGATGCAAGCGCCGTGAATCATCGCGTTGACAGGGTGGGAACTCGATGCTAGGATTAGGGTTTGCCGGGGCTCGACCGGGAGCTCCGGAACGTTTTATATTGATTGATATATGAAAGGTCCCTCCTCGACGCGATGTCCGAAATCGACAAGGTCCAGTTTCTCCGCCAGGTCTCCCTCTTCCGCAGCCTGTCCGACAAGGCGCTGCTGGACCTGTCGGCGATCACCGTGGAGCAGACCATTCCCGCCAAGACGACCGTATTCAAGGAAGGCGACCCCGGGGACGCCCTCTACATGATCAAGAGCGGCAAGGCGAACATCACCAAGCGCAACAGCAGCGGCGTCGAGTCGGTTCTCCTCACCCTCGGCAAGGATTCCGTCATCGGGGAGATGGCCGTCATCGATGATCAACCGAGATCCGCCTCGGTCGTGACGGTCCAGGACACCACGTTTCTGATCATCACGAAGAACGACTTCAAGGACCTTCTCGGCAGCACGCCCGAAATCTCGTTCCAGATTCTCAAACTGATGACCGACCGGCTCCGCAACACGAACATGCACCTGCGCGAGCTCGAGGCGTCGGCCAACCAGATGCAGGAGGTCATCCGCGTCATCACCAAGATCGCCCGCAAGAGCAATCTCCTGTCGCTGAACGCATCGATCGAGGCCGCGCGCGTCGGCGACGCCGGGCGGGCGTTTTCCGTCGTTGCCTCCGAGATGAAGAAGCTCGCCGAAGACTCGGCCCTCGAAGCGCAAAAGATCGACAAACTCCTGGAAACGCTCCAGACGAAGACAAAAGCCCTGGCGATGATGAAGTGACCCCGGCCCGAAGCACGTAAAACCCAGAGAGGCCGGAAACGGCTTCAAGGAGGCGAGAATGACCCAGTATAAATCCCAGATCCAGAACCTGTTCCTCTCGATGTGCCGCAAGAAGCATCAGCCGTGCGAAGTCGTGCTGAACACCGGCACGACGCTTCGGGGAAAGCTGAAGAGCTACGACCAGTTCTCGATCACTCTTTCCTTCAAGGACAAGATCGAGGTCATCTATAAATCGGCGATCCTGTTCATCACGGCGATGCAGCGCAAGCCCCGGCCCGTAGCCCGAAGGCCCTACGGCATCTCCGCCGGCCCGTCCGCGGGCCCCCGGCGCGCCCCGTCCGACAGGCCCGACCGCCCCGTGCGCCCGCCCGCGCCCCGGACCCCCCCCGGGTATGACGACTCGGGGGATATATCGGACCCGCCGCCGCCCAGGAAAACGCCCCGGTCCTGAACAAGCACGACGACTCGCCGGAAGCCCATAGGATTCCGGCGAGTTTTCTTTTGCGTTCCTCAGGAATTCTCTCCTCCCTGCCGATACGTGAGATGATCGTCTGCCCGCCGAAGGAGGAATCGCATGCAGTATCTGTGTCCGCGCTGTGACGCATCATTTTCAAGTCAGGACATCCAGTGCCCGTCCTGCGGATACATCTGGCTCGTTCCCTGCTCCTCGTGCGGGAAGCCCAACATTCGCGCCGCGAAGTTCTGCGGCCGGTGCGGGGAGTCAATGTCCAGGGTTTCGCGCATCTGGAACCGGATCTGCAGGCACTTCTCCAGGCCGTTCGGCTACAATGCCAGGCAGATCGGAACCGGATTCGCGTTCGGCGGACTGCTCGCCTTCTTCGCCTTCGGTTCTCTGGGCATGACCAGCCCGAACCATCGAGCCATCGCACCTGCCGAAGGCATGGCGGGCGTATCCCAGCCGGGCGTCGCGGACCAGGTTTCGGGCGTCGACTGCCTGACCGGGCTTCGTGACTGGCGGAACGATGCGGGCGAGGCTACGCGGGAGGCTTCCCTGAAGGACCTGATGCAGGTCGGCCGGAAAGTGCTGGACGGTCTTTCGGAAGACGGCACGGACGGTTCTCCGGCCGACTCGTCCAAGGACGCCGACAAGATCAGGTATCTTCAGGGCCTCCGTTCGGGACTTTCGGCAGAAGAGGGGAAGCCTCTCAGGCGCGGCGACGTCGCCCTGTTTTTCTACCGGATCGCGGGGAGCAACCTGAACGTGTCGCTCAGGGCGTTTCCGGAGACGACGTATTCCGACATTCCGAGGCACCACTACATGACCGTTCCCGTGCGCACGCTCGAAAGTCTGGGAGTGCGCATCGCGCGAAACGACGCCGTTTTCGGAAGCGATGACGCCATGACGGTCGGAAGTCTGGGGAAAATAGCGGCCGATTTTTTATCCCAGGCAAAGCTCCTCAGGAAATCCGACGATGAAAAGAAGAACACCAGGCAACGCCCGTCCAGGAAGGCGAAACCCCAGACGGCAAAATCCGCCCCCATCCTTCTTCATCACGAGCTCCATGAAAACGGCACCTGCAAATGCGGTGCTCTTCTCAACTGAGCGGTTCGGCCGTCCCGCACCGTCACACAGCCGGCTGTTCCAATTCAGGGACTGCTCCGGCTCGCGCGCCCGATGGCATCCGGAAGTGATCGCGGCGCCCCATCACTGAGAGCGCAAACCGCGGGAAGATACCCCGTACGCCCTGAGCCTGTCGAAGGGCGAGAGCCCTCGTGCTTCGACTTGCTCAGCACGAACGGAGACACGAAGCTGGTTTTTGATATGCAGGACTCAATAGGCGACAACTATCGCGTGTGAAATATATCGTATGCGCCCTAACATGATACGGCCATTCGCCCTGAGCCTGTCGAAGGGCGAGAGCTTTCGTGCTTCGACAAGCTCAGCACGAACGGCATCGAGACGGGATGAGTGTCGTGTTACGTTTGCGATGAGCAGTATCCTCCGCGACATATCGGAGAAACGTCATCCGACCGTGCGGCGACACCACATATCGTAAAAGATATATTCCGTTACCGGGCCGGCGTCTCGGGCTGGATGAAAACGCCGGGCTCGCGCGGTTCGTTCTGCTCTTCCTCGTCGTCGCCGACGGCCTCGGCGTTGGCCAAATCGTCGTCGCCATCTTCCTCGTCATCCGCGACATACCCAGGAGCGACGCCGACCATCGGCGGCTGGACGTTCCCCGTTCGGGCGGGCACGTCGGGCTTCCGGTAGTCGGCCTGGAAAAAGTCCGGATCGGGAGCGAAGTTCTGAGAGACCGTATCGGCGGTGAGGCCCGACGCGAACTCCACGCCTTCCTCGTTATCGATCGCGAACGTGCCGCCGCCGGAGTGGATGTGGCACTCGTTTTTCGGCACGGCCTCGATGGGATACACCTGGCCGTTGACGACTTCCTTCGGACAACCGGGCGAAGCCGGCTTTCCGCTCGTCATACAGATTTTCAGGCGAACGCCGCCGTCGGGGACGGGGAAATCGCTTTTCGGATAATCCTTGAGAACCTTTACCATGAAATCGTGCCAGACCGGGGCCGCCACCGTGCCGCCGGCCTTCTTGGCGCCGAGCGTCTTGGGCATGTCGTATCCGAACTGGACGATCGTCACGAGTTCAGGCGTGAACCCGTTGAACCAGGCGTCGACGTAATCGTTCGTGGTGCCGGTCTTCCCGGCAACGGCATGGCCGGGAACCATGGCGCGCTTTCCCGTTCCCTTCTCGACGGCCGAGCGGAGCATATCGACGAGCATGGCGGCATGAACGGCCTTCATTACCTCGCGGGCATGCGGCAGGGACTCTTCCAGGATGTTGCCGTCGCGGTCCTCGACCTTTGTGATGGCGACCGGCGTCGTGTAGATTCCCTGGTTTGCAAAGACGGCGTATGCGGAGGCCATTTCCAGGGGGGTGAATTGGCCCGATCCGAGGGCGAGCGAGAGGTTCGGTTCCATCGGCGAGCTGACGCCGAGTTTCCGGGCGAACCGGATGACTTTCGCCGCCGTCAGCTTGTCGAGCACGCGCACCGCAGGCACGTTGAAACTGTTCGTGACGGCCTTGATCAGGGTGACCGGACCGTGGAACTTGAGATCGTAGTTTTTCGGTGCCCAGACCTTGTGCGTCCAGGGGTTGGTATAACTGATCGGCTCGTCCACGATGATGTCGCCGGGAAGGGCCCCGTTTTCGAGAGCGCAACCGTAGACGAAGGGCTTGAACGACGAACCGGGCTGGCGCAGGGCCTGAGAGACGCGATTGAACTGCGAGCGTTCGAAACTGCGGCCGCCGTACATGGCCTTGATGTGGCCGGTCCTGACGTCGATGCAGACCAGAGACCCGTTCATACCCGGGTCTTTCTCGATCGGCCGGGATTTCATGATTTCGGCGTTATCCATGGCTTCTTCGGCATATCGCTGATAATCGATATCGACGGTGGTATAGACCTTCAGACCACCGTTATAGACCAAATTCGCGCCGTATTTTTCCAGGAGTTTGTCGCGCACGTAGGTGACGAAATACGGCGCGAGCATCGTCTCGGTCTTTTCTTTGGCGAGAACGAGCTGAAGTTTCTTCGCCTCTTCGTATTCGCCCGGGGAAATGAAGCCGAGCTCGACCATCTTCGCGAGGACGAGCTCGCGGCGCTGACGGTTGTTCTCGGGATATTTGAACGGGGAAAACGCGACCGGGCTTTTCGGAATGCCGGCGAGCGCGGCGCATTCGAGCAGGTTCAGGTCCTTCGGATCCTTGTTGAAATAAATCCGGGAGGCGGCATCGAGGCCGTAGGCCCCGTGTCCGAAGTAGATCTCGTTGAGATACAGCGTCAGGATCTCTTCCTTGGAGTATTTACGCTCGAGCTGGAACGCCATCATCGCCTCGATGAGTTTGCGTTTCAGCGTCTTCTCGCTTGTGAGGAACGCGTTCTTCACCAACTGCTGGGTGAGCGTGGAAGCGCCCTGCACGACTTTTCCCGCCTGCACGTTTTTCGCCATTGCGCGCATGATGCCGACGACGTCGATGCCGTAATGCTGATAGAAGCGTTCGTCTTCGATCGCGATGACGGCATGGCGCATCTTGTCGGGAATCTCGTTCGCCGCGAGTATGCGCGTGCGGTTCTCTTCGGCATGGAGCGACGCCAGGGGGCGGCCCTTGCAGTCGAACAACTGGGTGGTCAGGTTCGGCCGGTAGGAGCGGTCAGAGACGATGGGGATCTGTTCGGAAAATCCCTTGACGATTCCGATGATGGCGCCCGTCACGACGATGATCGCGATGACGGTCAGGGCGAATCCGAGTTTGAAGAGAAACCAGAGCCACCCGATGATCCACTGGGTTACGGACAGGGACTCTTCTTCGTCGTCGTTCTCGACGTCGTCGATGTTTTGCGTTTCGAGAGGCTCTTGCTCATGCGGTCTGATCATAAAATGCTCCCACAATACGTGAAAACGGCAGAGTACTATACTCACATCGGCAGATTCAAGGCCTGCGGTAAGAACAAACCTTTTCTTCCCTCTGAATGTGTCGTTCGAACATACATTCCACGAACTCCCTGAGCTTGTCGATGGACGAGAGCCTCTCGGGTTTCGACAGGCTCGAGATTGCGAAACGGGGCCTCGGCATGATGGAATTCACCGACTCTCGGAGAAGCCCCCGGGTTCCGAGCTTTTCCCGGTGCCTCGTTTCTGCTATAGTGGCGGCGCCTCGGACGAGGCATATTTTGTTGTCGGAAAGAACGCACATGGACTTCACGAGCGCGATCGAGTGGCTTAGCAGCCGCGATCTCATCACGGGCCCCTTCGGGCTTCACCGCATGGAGTTCCTGGCCGAGCGACTCGGCAACCCCCAGCATGACGTGCCCTGCGTCGTCATCGGCGGCACGAACGGGAAAGGATCGGTCACGGTCCTTCTCGAGTCGATGGTTGCTTCGGGAAACGTCTACCAGACAGGCGCAACCGTTTCGCCCCATCTCGTCTCGCTAACCGAACGCATTCGCATCCAGACGGGCCACCTACCCGAGGCGGAATGGGCCCGCGGCGTCGAAGCCCTTCTGGATATCGTGAAACTGATGGAACGCGAGCCCTCGATCGGAGCCCCGAGCTTTTTCGAGATCATCACGGCCCTGGCCCTGTGGTCGTTCCGCGAAACGGACCGCGATCTCGCGTTCGTCGAAGTCGGCCTCGGGGGCAGGCTCGACGCCACGAACATCATTCACCCCGAGGTATCCGTCATCACCAACATCGGAACGGATCATCAGGAGCTTCTCGGCAGCGATCGTCCCTCGATCGCCCGAGAAAAGCTCGGCATCGTTCGCCCCAAGGTGCCCCTGATCACCGGTGAATCCGACCCGGAAATCCTCCGGCTGTTCGGCGATGTCTGCCGCGAAAAGAAGATTCCGTTGCATCCGGTCGGAAACTCCCGGGGCTTCAGACTCCTCGAAAGCACACCGACGGGGCACCGGCTGATCCTCGACGGCCGCGATGCGGAAACCTTCCTGCCGCTCCCCGGCGAGCACCAGCTGAAGAATCTCGCGATCGCCCTCGAAGTGATCGCCTGTCTCCGGAAGCACGGGTTCGACCTTCCGCCCGATGATATAGCAGGAGGTGTAGAATCTGTTTGCTGGCCGGGGCGACTGCAGTGGATCGACGGCGCGCCCCCCGTCCTGCTCGACGGTGCGCACAACGAGGAAGGACTCTCCTCGCTCACGGCATATCTCGACGCGTTTCCCCCGAAGCGGCCGCTCCACGTCGTTTTCGGCGCCCTGCAGAAGAAACCGGTTTCGCGCATGGCGGCCGAATTGGCGAAACGCGCCGACTCGCTGGCGTTCGTCGCGCCGTCGACCCCGCGAGCCCTTTCCCCGGAAGATTTCCGGGCGCTGGTTCTTCCGTCGGACCCCCGCTGGGTACTGCACGAAACGCTCGATGCCGCCCTCAACGCCGGCGCCGCGTCCGGCACGATCCTCGTGACGGGGTCGCTGTATCTCGTCGCCGACTATCTCAGGACCCACCCGCATGACCACGTTTGACTACGGGCTCGAAGCGTTTCTCTCGGCGACCGACGTCGGCGGGCGTCTCGGCCTCGTCACCAACGCGACGGCTCTCGACCGGCGCGGCGTCCACCTCGTCGACCGGCTCGCCGATCACCCCCGCCTCAAGCTGACAGCCATCTTCACCCCCGAGCACGGTTTCGGGGCGGATGCGCCGGACGGCGAAGCCGTGGCGAGCTCGACGCACCAGAGGTATCGCGTTCCCATCCACAGCCTCTACGGTCCCCGAAAAACGCCGTCGGCGGAGGAATTGAACGGCATTGACCTGCTGGCTTACGATATCCAGGACGTCGGTGTGCGCTTCTACACGTATATCTCGACCTTGAGAAACACGATGGAAGCCGCGGCGGAGCGCGAAATCCCCTTTCACGTCCTCGACCGTCCCGACCTGCTGGGCGGCATCGACGTCGAGGGGCCGATGCTTCAGGCCGGCTTCGAATCCTTCGTCGGACACCTTCCGATCCCGCTCCGATACGGACTCACGCCGGGCGAGCTGGCCCGCTGGTGGAATTCCCGTCTCGAACGTGCGGCGGCCCTCACCGTCTGGCAGTGCCAAGGCTATCGGCGCGGAACCGCCTTCGAGCAGCTTGGCGTTCCCTGGGTGAAACTCTCGCCGAGCATGCGTTCGACCGCCACCGCCAGGTTCTACCCGGGCACGTGCCTGTATGAAGGCACGAACCTCTCCGAAGGCCGGGGCTCCGAGGCGCCGTTCCAGATTCTCGGCGCGCCGTGGGCCGACCCCGATGCCTGGATCGAAGCTCTCGCGCCGCTCCTGCCGGCTGACGTACGCGTCTCGCCGGTCACGTTCAGGCCGACCTTTTCGAAGTTCGAGGGCGAGGCATGCCGGGGCATCCGCTTGGACACCGGCTCGCCGCTCCTGCACGATGCGTTCGGAATCGGTATCATGACCCTGTCGGCCTTCATGCGATCGCATCCCGGACGTATCGAGTTCACGACACGACCCAGCCTCCCGCACCCGTTTTTCGACCACCTCGCCGGCAATTCCTGGGTCAGGGAAGCGCTGCTGGCCGGGGCTCCCCCGTCCGAGATCGTCGCCCGTGCGAACGCCGAACATCAGGCGTTCGCGGCCGAGAGGCAGTCGTTCTGGTTGTATTCCGGCTCATGATGCGTAGCGGCGACAGACGATGCGTCCCGTACGCTGGGCGACGAGTATTACGTGCAATATCTAGTGTTTCCGCTTCGACATGACACCCCCGTTCGCCCCGAGCCTGTGGACGGGTGAGAGCATTCGCGCTTCGACAGGTTCAGCACAAGCGCGACGTGAAACAATACTCCCCGGTCCGCGCGGATCGGGGAGTATTGTATTATACAATATTATATCAACCCTGAGGAACCTCGAAGGCGATCCTGTTCAGGACGAGGCCGTTGCCGTCGCGTTCGAGCACGAGAAGGGCCCCGCCGGCGTCCCAGGCGAGATCGCGCGGGCAGACGGGGGCGGAAACCGGCAGTTTCCAGAGCATCCTTCCGTTCTGGCCGATGAGGGCAACTTCGCGGGATGCCCCGACGTAGTAGGAGACGAGCAGTTCGCCCTCGGGCCCGGTCGGTCCGAACGAGATCCCGGTCGGGTCGAACTCGGCGGAGAATTTGAAGATCTTCTTCATCTGATTGCCGAACCCGTCGATGAGCGTCGCTTCCCAGGCACGAAGGCCGGGCCGGGTCATGCTCCACAGAAAGCCGTCCCGCAGCGGCATGGAGAGATAGTTGCCTGGTATGACGACGGAGTCGGTCGCCCGGGGAGCGAGATAGAAAGAGCTCTTGCCGCCCGACAGAAACCCCTCGCCGTTCGCGATGTCGATTCTGACGGCGGCGAAGGGGCCGGCGGGCCAGTCGGCCGGCTTCGCTCCGATCAGCGTTCCGTCGGATAGCAGCGCAACGACCTTGTCGCCGCTCAGGGCGAAATCGAGCACGGTTTTTCCGGCGGTTTCGAGAGGCGTTGCGGGCGTTGTTTTTCCGGTGAGGAGGTCGGTCCTGGATTCGCGGCCGTCCCTGTACACCAGGATGGCCGTTTTCGCACAGGTCCTGATGCCTACGAGAGCCCCTGAATCGACGCCGGGAAGCGTCGCCACGGTCTCCTTTCTGATTTTCAGGGCGGCCCAGGGATCGACGGTCTGCGCCTTCGCCGGAGATTTCGGCGCCTCGGGAGCCGCCGCAACCGGGAAGGTCGCACAGGCGAGCGCGATTGCGAGGAACACTGCTTCGGCGGTTCGTTTCACTTGTCACCCTCCGCGGTCAGAGACACGATCCTGAAGGCGCCCTTCGGAGCCTTGTCAAGGTCGGCGGCGGCACACCAGAGAACGCCGTCTTCCCCGCGCGCGAGATACCGGTTCATGCCCTGGGGCGGCCTGACGGAAAACTTTTTCAGCAGGGCGCCTTCGGGACCGAACGAATACACCGTAATCGCGCCTCGGAACCCGCCGGCCGGAATGAACGAAACCGCGATCCCGCCGTCCCGCTCATGCCACCAGAGGCGGGGGTTCTGAAGAGCCGGCAGACCGAGATGGACGGCCTTTTCGAGCCGGCCGTCGGCTGAGTAACGCTGCCAGACGTAGCCTGCGCCCTCGACATACACGATGGTGGAGAGCCGGTCCTGCGCATCGACGGCGAAACCCGACCGTTCCCATGGCAGCTCGCGAAGAAGTTTCCCTGCGGGATCGAAAATCGAGATGACGGCCCTGCCGAAATCACCGACGTACAGCCTTCCGGTCGGGCCGACCTCGAGCTGGTGGATCTGCGTGAACAGGCCTGGTTCCTGACCTCTGCCGCCGACCCGCGCGATTTCCCTGCCGGCCGGAACCGACAATTTCCTGACGAACAGGTCAGCGCCGTCAGCCACCCAGGCGGCTTCGACCTTGCCGGCCTGGTTCTTGACGAGGGCGATATCCTCGAGAAGCGTGTCGGTTCCGACGCCGGGCACCTTCATCGCACCCTTGAGGGCGCCGCCGGCGCCGAGCCAGAGGAGACGGCCGCCGATCGAGTCGGCCAGCCAGAGATCGCCATCGTCGAGCCGGAACGCCATGGGTCCAAAGGGAGACGCCTCCTCGATTTTCGGGTTCACCTTGTCGTTGTAATACCCGACCTGGGACGGGCCCGTGCCGTAGGTGAGTTGCCAACCGGGAGGAGCCCCCCAGGCCGTCACAGCAAGAACTCCGGCGAGAAGAAGCCCGAGTCCCGAGTGGTTCGATGTTCTGTTCCCGTGCATGTTGTCCTCGATGTTTTCGGAATGTACAGACCGGCTCAGCTTTTCCGCATGACCCGGGTGACCGGCCCGATCGACGAAGGTTCGGAGAGGCGCGGCGTGCGGAGACGGGACGAGTTGTTCATCGCCATGTAGCTGTTGCCTTCCTTCACGATGATGCCGATGTGCGTGTCGGGGTCTTTCACGCCGTCGCCGGTGTAATCGTACGTTTTCCAGAGAATGACGTCGCCTTCCTTGTAGGGAGGCGCCGAAACGTCCTTCCAGCCCTCCGCGTGAAGCATGTCGACCGTCGATCGGCAGTTGAGGGAGACGCTGTCGATCGCGCCGGCGTTCTTGAGGGCCGTGGTGACGACCTTGGCGCAGGCGAGATTGCCATAATCGACGTCGGCGGTCCTGAACCTGGTGCTGCCGATCAGCTTCCTGGCTTCAGACACGATTCTCTGCTGCAGAGAGCCGGAAGATGCCGTCGTCGGAGGAGCGGAGGTCGAAGGAGAGCCGGGCCCCCCGGTAACCTCGTTGCGATTCTTCGTGACATAATTGGAATGCACATACCGCGTTTTCCCGTTGTATTCGATCTGGTACCAGTCGTCGACCTTGCCCGTGACGCGCACGGCGATGCCGTATGGCAGGGTGGTATCGATCGCTCCCCACGGGGCGGTTCGCACGTTCAAACCTATATCTGCCGTTACATATCCGATAAAGTCGTTCTTCTCGACGTTCGAGGCCGGGGCGGCCGGCTGGTCGGTGTCGATATACTGGCGGGAAACGAAGGCCTCGTTGTCGCCGTATTTGATCTTGTACCAATCCTTGGTCGCGCCGAGGATCTCGACGGATTGCTGGTCTTTCAGGGTGCCGATGATGTCGCCGCCCGGGACGCGCCGCACGTTGAGCCCGAGGCGGGCGTTCACCCATCCGCTTTTCGGAAGGGTCTTTTTCGGCTCGCCGTCGCGGAGCACGTAGGTGGAGTGCACGAACGCGGTCTTTCCGTTGTATTCGATCTTGTACCAGTCGCCGAGCTGGCCGACGATGGTGACCTTGTCGCCGGGGCCGAGCGATCCGAGGACCTCGCCCCAGGGGCCGGAACGCACGTTCAGCGAAGTCGAGACATCGATCGTTCCCTTGACGCGCTGGCCTTCCTTGATGACGGGAAGTGCCGGTGCCGTCGCGGCCTGCGCCTCGTCGTCTATCTTGACCTGCTTGCCGGAGAAGGGGTTCTCGCCTGCCACGACGGGCATCGTGACGGCTGTCATGAGCATCAGAAGTGACAATATGAGGTATCTGGCTTTCATACGCGATTCTCCCCTGACGAGTTATGTCTATTCTACCCCAACTCCCGCAAAAAAGTTTCACCCTTCGAAATAAAGTTGCGGCTCACGGGGCCCTTCTCTTATACTTCCGCATGTGAAATTCACGAGAGGATGTACGCACGATGATTGACCTGAAAACGTTTCCGTTTTTCAGCACGCTTCCGCGCCACGAGGTCGAGAAGCTCAAGAACACCTGCCGCATCCAGAAATACACCTCCGGAACGAAAATTCTCCTCGAAGGCGAGGAGGTCAAGGAGATCCTGCTCGTCGTCGAAGGCCAGGTTTCCGTCGTCAAGACCCACGAGGGCCGCAAGAAAACGCTTTTCACCCTCGATCCGGGAGACACCTACGGCGAAGTCGAAGTCCTGAACGGAACCCCGGCCCTCACCACGCTGATCGGGTATCAGGACTTCCAGATCCTGTTCATCCCCAAGATCGACGTTCTCCGCCTGATCGGCCTCAACGCCGGCTTCGCCCGGGAACTCCGCTACCAGTACACCCGACGCGCATCGATCCTGCTCGAGCAGGGCATGAGCAAGGCGCCTCTCGGGCAGGTGATCACGTTCTACAACGCCAAAGGCGGCGCCGGCAAATCTGTCCTGTCGGCGAACACGGGAGTCCTGCTCGCGAAAAAGTGGCGAAAACGCGTCGTCCTGCTCGATCTCAACCTGGCTTTCGGCGACCAGGCGATCCTCCTCAGCCTGCCGAACGACAGGAACATTTACGAGCTACTCACACAGGGCGGCCCGCTCAGACCCGAGAAGATCGAAAGCCAGCTGACCGTCCACAAATCCGGCTTGAAAGTCCTGCTCCCGCCGCCGCTCCCGGAATACGCCGAGAAGATCCGCATCGAATTTATAGAGCAGATTATTGAATCGCTCCGGACGAACTACGACTACATCATCATCGACACGCATAACCAGTTGTCGGAACTCGAACTCCGGCTCCTCGAAATCAGCGACCTGATCCTGCTGATCATGACGATGGAGCTCACCTTCGTGAAGAACACGAAACTGCTCCTCGAGCTGTTCCAGCGGATGAAAATCCCGCGCGAGAAGGTGAAGGTGGTTCTCAACCGAGCCTTCAAGACGCTCGGTCTCGAGCCCTCCAGGGTCGAAAATTCGCTCCGCTATGCCATCAGCTACTTCATCCCGAGCGAGGGCGACATCGTCATCCCCTCGATCAACAAGGGGTCGCCGTTCGTGCTCGACACGCCCGAAAACTCGCCCCTCAAGCTGTCGGTCGAGAAGCTGTGCCAGTGCCTCGTCGGCGAGGAACCCGACAAGGGCACCTGGAACATGTTCTCGATGATCAAGGACGTCTTCGGCCTGTAACGTTTTCGGCCCGAAGGACACCGGGCCCGTGATTCCGATGGAATCACGGGCCCGGCGTGTATCGAACCGTCACCAGCCGAGGAGTTTTTTGAAAAAGCTGGTTTTCTTGGACGTCACCTGAACGATGACGACCGACACGTTGTCCCTGCCGCCGTTTTTCAGGGCCTCTTCGACGAGCATGTTCGCCGTTGCGTCGGGTTCGAGGTTCTTCGAAAAAATCTCCTCGATCTTGTCGTCCTTCACTTCCTCGGTAAGGCCGTCGCTGCACAGCAGAAACACGTCGCCGTTCCATACCGGTCCGGATGTGATGTCGACCTCGAGCTTCGACGAGCAGCCGATATAGCGGGTGATCTGGTTGCGGTAGGGGTGGCCCTTCTTTTCCTCTTCGTTGATCAGGCCGCGAATGAACAACTCCTCGACGTAGGAGTGGTCGCGGGTGACCTGTTTGAGCTGGCCTTTCCGAAAGAGGTAGATCCGGCTGTCGCCGACATGGGCGACGAAGAAGTTCTGATCGCGGAGCATGAGAAGAACGCAGGTGCAGCCCATCCCCTGCTGGTCGGTGTTGCCCGAGGCGGTCGCGCGCACCTTCTCGTTCGCGGCGAGGAACGCCTCGCGGATCAGAGCCTCGACGTTGTCGCCGACCTCCTGCTGGATGAGTTTCGAGGAGATCACGTCCCTGGTGATATTCGACGCGACTTCACCGGCTTTGTGGCCTCCCATGCCGTCGGCAACGAGAAAAACTCCGTCTTTATCGGTTGTAAGGAAGGCGTCCTCGTTGTTCGAGCGGACCTTCCCGATATCGGATTTACCGAAAACCTTGTATTCCACGTTCCTCCCCTCCCCTGTTACAGCTGTTTTACGATCTGGAGGATTGCCGTCTGATCGGGATCAAGAAACAGGGAAAGGTCGTAATACTGCTTCGCCTTTTCCCTGTTGTTTTCCTTGCGGAAATAGTCTCCGAGCGAGTTCAGCATCAGGATATCATTCTGGTCGATATACCAGGCCTTCGTGAGCGTGTCCAGCGACTCCTTCATGTTGCCGCGGGCCATCTGGATACGGCCGAGCATCGTCGTGAAGAGGATGTTGCCTGCGTTCTGGGCGGAGCGAACCTGGTAATACTGCTCGGCATGCGCCAGGTAGCCCTTTTCCGCCGCA
Organism: Candidatus Ozemobacteraceae bacterium; assembly: GCA_035373905.1. NCBI lineage: Bacteria > Candidatus Rifleibacteriota > Candidatus Ozemibacteria > Candidatus Ozemibacteraceae > Candidatus Ozemibacteraceae bacterium. The sequence continues at coordinate 121,160 of DAOSOK010000007.1, forward strand.
TAGCGTTCCCAGGCGAGATGGACATCCGGTTCCTGCTTCCACTGGTCGAGGAACCGGTCGATGTCCTGAAGGGCGTCCTGCTGCTGGGCAACCTGCTTGGCTTTTTTCGGATCAACGGAACCTGCGGCCGGGAGATCGTCGAAGACGGCAGCGGCCTTCTTGTCGAGATCCGCGACGATTTTCCGGAGTTGGCGGCTGATCCTGAGGGTCGCGCGCGCCTGGAGATCGGCCCTGACGGACTGCGAATGGTATCCCGGGAGATCGTAACCGATCTTGTAGGTGCCTGGAGCGAGCGTCAGAGAAAACGGACTCGAGCCGATCTGTTTTCCATCGACCAGGACCGTAGCGCCCGGCGGAACGGACTCGACGACGAGAATGCCCTGGGTATACACCATGTAGCCCTTGAGCACGCCGAGGAAGGAGATCGTGAAGAGGACGACGAGTCCGACCATGAACATCGTGTTGCGGACCGGTTGCGAGGCAAGGGCCTGCGTCACCTTCGTCGTCCGTTTCGAGACGGAATCGGCGATATCGGACTCGGTCTTTTCCTTCAGGCCGTCTTCGGGCATCTCCGACGGCATGGTGGAAAGATCGACGCTCTCGACGTCGGCGGTAACGGGCTCTTCCGGTTCGTCCATCCGCTTGAGGGCTTCGATCATCTCTTCGCAGGTCTGGAAGCGGTCTTCCCGCTTCTTTTCCATAGCTTTAAGAATAATACTGTTCAGGCGCGGCGGGCAGGCCGGATTCACTTCGATCGGCGGCTTCGGTGGTTCCTGGATGTGCATCAGGGCGACGGAATTCGGGTTGTCGGAAACGAACGGCAGGGTTCCGACGACCATTTCATAGAGGGTGACGCCGATCGAGTAGATGTCCGACCGATGATCCATGTCGCGCTTGCCGAGGGCCTGCTCGGGGGACATGTAATCGGTCGAGCCGAGCGTGAGACCGCTCCCCGTCTTGCTGGTGTTCAGTTTCGCCTTGGCGATGCCGAAGTCCGTGAGTTTGCCCCTGCCGTCGGAGGTCAGAAGGATGTTGCTGGGCTTGATGTCGCGATGGATGACGCCCTTGGCATGGCAATGCGACAAGGCTTTCAGGGCGGTGGAAATAACATCGACGATGAATTCGAGCGTGAAGCCCTCATCAGAGTGAATCTTCGCCTCGAGGGATTTCCCGTCGATGTATTCCATGATGAAGTAGGGCGGAAGCCCCTCGCGCTCGCAGATCTCCTTGCTCGCGATATCGATGATCTCGACGATATTCGGGCTTTCCTTGAGCCGCTCCATGGTTCGGGCTTCGTCGAAGAAGCGGCTGACGACGTCGGGCTCGTTGATCCATTCCTCGAGAAGGAATTTGACGGCCGCCTTTTTTTCGAGCACCGTGTGCTGGGCGAGATACACGGTGGCAAATCCCCCGTCGCCCAGTTTCTGGACGATGGTGTAATTGCCGGCCCGCTTGCCGTTATAGTCTGCCACGGAGCGTCAGTTAAAACCCGAGAACGGCGCGAAGTTTGCTGAAAATTCCGCCTTCCTCGGCGATCTTTTCTTCGCCGCAGAGAGTCCGCTGGATGTTCAGGATCCCCTGGGAAAGGGGGGAGGAGCTCCGTTCCTTCACGTAGAGTTGACCGCCGTGCGAGGTGAGAACTGCGTCTTCCGGGGAGAACGGCAGAGAAATGAAGTCGCGGCGGACGATCGTCTTGATCTCCTCGGAAGAAAGGGTGCCGGGGCGTCCCAGCCGGTTGATGAGCACCTTCACCTTCGTCTCGGGATACTTGAGCTGGTTCATGATGTCGAGAATCTTCTTGAGCGCCAGCATCTGGCCGATTTCCGGCTGAGCGACGACGAAGATCTGGGTCGAGAGTTCCCAGGTGGTGAGCGAGACGTCGTCGATCTCGTTCTTGGAGTCGACGAACACGAAGTCGTGGTTGGCTTCGAGGCTCCAGAGAATCTTCTTCACGTGGTCGGCCTTCACGAGCTCCGCGTATTCCGTCTTGACGGGGGCGGTCAGATAATCGAATCCGGGGCCCTGGCGGAGGAATTTACCGATCTTTTCCCCCGTGATTTCGGGTTCCTGGATCAGTTCGTGAATCCCGAGGCCGGGCTTTCCGCCGAGATACGTCAGGACGTCGCCGAAGCGGAGGTTGAAATCGGCCACGGCGACTTTTTTCTTCGTCTGCGAAGCCATCGCATACGCCAGGTTGGACACGATGCTTGTCAGGCCGGCTCCGCCCTTCGGACTGTAGAACGTGATGGTCTGGGCGCCGCTTCGGTTCAGGGGCTTGAGGGTCTCCCACAGGTCCGCGCGGGCGGAGTCGATGAATATGAATTCATATATATCGAACTTCACGACGTCCTTGTGGTTCAGTTGGACCGGCGTGTTCGGGGTCATCTGCTTGTTGTTCAGATACGTGCCGTTCGAACTGTCGTTGTCGACGATGAAAAAGGCGCCGTCCTTGTAGCAGATCGTGGCGTGCAGGCGAGACACCATGTCGCTGGGGATCTGAATGGAGCGCCCCTCTTCGCGGCCGATCGTCAGGTCTTCCGGCGACAGTTCATACGGCTTGCCGAGGAACGGCGGGGTGTTCCCGACGAGATACTTCTTCTTTTCCTCATCAGGCACGACGATTTTCCGGAATACGGTTTTCTTCGATTCATCGGCCATCTGGCATCCCCCTCAATTTGAAAAAAGTGTGGGGGGAGTATAGCACAGGGGGTGTCGCCCTTCAACATACTCATCGCAACCCCGCGCAACGAAGCCTCTGATACACATCGCCGCACGTCCTGAGCCGGCGATGTAAAGAGAAATGCAGAATGAGCCGCGCCAGAGATTTCAGGGATACCGCGGACGAATCCGAAATCCGCCCCACCGCTTCGTTTCCCTGGAAGGGGCGCTTCGCGGAACGCCCATGGCGATCGTGGCGGGAAACGTGCAAATGTGCATCGCGTGGCGTCCGGGATGAACATCGTGACGACGCTCGGATTGACACGCCTTTCCCGGACTGTTAGGATGGGCGGTCATTTCCGTGGATACACACCTGTATCAGCGACAAGCGAAACACAGCATTTCCGGGGCGCGATCCGCCCCGGGGTTTTTTGCGCCCATTCTTGCCGCCCTGGTGTTCCTTACGGGGTGCTGGACGGCCGAAACGCCGACGGTTCCCGCGCCGAAACATTCAGCGGAACGCCATTCAGCCGTCGCGTCGGCGCCGACAACGATTGCCAGCGGGAGCGTTTTCGAGCAGTTCCAGTTCAAAGAAGTCCATACCGACTTCCAGCGCTCGTACCTTCAGCTGATCCAGAACATCAACGGCTTCAACTCGCCGCAGGTCGACATCAGGGATCAGAAACTCCTGTTCTCGGAATACGGCCGCGCCCAGAGAAAATATAAGGACGTTCTGAAGAAAATCGCGGCCTACTCGGCAGATCAGAAACTTCGCTGCTTTTCGATCATGAAGTCGCTGATCCTTGCCGTCCTGTATTACGACAAGAAGACGAACAAGAAGATGTTCAAATACGATCCCGAGAAACTGCTCTCAGAAAAAATACTGACAAGTATTCCAAAATGTCCCGACGGGGGCGAATACTCGATTATCTACAAGGATGGCCGCCGGCTGTTCCGGTGCTCGGTTCACGGCGTGCTCAGGCAGAACTGAGCCCACCTCAGGCGCCCTTGTTTTCAGGCCCCTGGTGCTCGCGGTGGCTGGGCGTATTCGTGAACATCAACTCCAGCATCTCCATGATGGTACGGACGAACAGCACGCCGACTCCGACGGAAAAAAGCAGCGTGAGTGCGATCGCGAGAATGACTTCCTTCATCATGGTGTTGCGGCTCCTGGTCTGCGGTGGTCATGAGCGTGGAATGATGGTGCCAGTATCGGCGGGAGCCTGAGTTTTTTTAACGGTCGTTTCGGAAAAACGGCCGGCCGGTTCATCGCAGGAACCGGCCGGCCTTTTTCCATCTGACGATGCGCCTATTGCATCTCCCGGAATGCAAGCCATCCGCTCGCTCTGAGCCTATCGACGGAGGATCGCCTCTCGTATTTGGACAGGCTCAGAACGACAGGGAGATTCAACACTGGCTTTTGGCATGCGGAAATCAATCTTTTTTCGGGGTTTCGGACGAAATCACCAGAAACAGCGGGGTGCCCTCCCGGATCACGACGAACACGGAGCTTTTCTTGGCGCCCGAGGGACTTTTCAGCGCAGAAACGAGAGTCGCCTCGTCGGTAACGGCCTTGCCGTTGATCTGCGTGATAACGTCCCGGGGCCGTAATCCGGCTTCCGCCGCCGGGGAATTCTCTCCGACATCCGTGACGACGAGGCCGGACTTTTTTTCGATCCGCATCGACTCGGCCAGCTCCGGCGTCAGCACCTTGAACGAGAAGCCGAGGCTCTTGTAGGGGCGTTCTTCCTCATCCTTTTTGCCCGAGCCTTTTTCCTGGTGCAGCAGATCTTCGGGATCACGCAGTCCGAAGGTGCGAGGCATGCGCTCGAGGACGATCGGAATCGTTTTCTTTTCGCCGTTCCGGAGAATGTCGAATGAAACCTTGTCGCCGACCTTCCGACTGAGAATGTACTTCTGAACGTCGCTGGTCGACCTGATCTCCTTCCCGTCGATCGAACGGATGATATCCATCTGCTGGAGGCCCGCTTTGGCGGACGGCGTGTCGGGATTAACCTCCATTACGACGGCGCCGTTCTTGTCGCCGAGCGAGAAATGCTCGGCCAGTTCGGGCGTCACGGCCTGCATCGTGATGCCGATGTACGGCCGTTCGACCGAACCTGTCTCGGAAATCTGCGTTGCAACGCGGCTCGCCATGTTCGAGGGGATCGCGAAGCCGATGCCCGAGCCGGGTGCGGCGAAGATCAGGGTGTTGATACCGATCACGCGGCCGTCGAGATCGACCAGAGGGCCGCCCGAGTTGCCGGGATTGATGCTCGCGTCGGTCTGGATGAAATCCTCGATGGCCGTTGCGCCTATTCCAGAGCGTCCGAGAGCGCTGACGACGCCGACGGTCACGGACTGCTCGAGGCCGAGCGGACTGCCGATAGCCATGCACCACTGGCCGACCTCGATCTTGTCGGAATCTGCGAACGAGGCCGCCTGCAGCGGGAAGTCCACATTGACCTTGATGACAGCCAGATCGCTCTGAGGATCCTGGCCAACCATGGTGGCCGGTGCTTCTTTGCCGTCATGGAATTTGACGGTCATCTTCGTAGCACCCTTCACAACATGGTTGTTCGTCAGGATCGTTCCGTTCGCGTTGAAAATGACGCCCGATCCGGCAGCCTCGGACTTGAAAGGAGTGCGCGGGCCGAATTTTCTGCCGCGCGGCATGTTCCTGAAGAAGTCTTTGAACAGATCCTCGAACGGGGTTCCTCTGAATTGGTCTTCCTCGTCTTCCCCGAGAGATTGCCCCTCCTGTCCTCCTTCGGTGCGCTCGACGCGGATGTTGACGACGCTCGGCTTCAGGGTTTTGGCGACCGTGGTAAACGCCATCTGGAGTTCACGCGCGGCCTGGCCTGGTTCGGCGGAAGCCACGAGCGGAGTTCCGACGAGGCCGACGATCAGCAGCAGGCTGAAAACGACGGCCAGAACGTCACGAGATCGATATGTACGATGCATGTCATGCCTCCTCGAGCCGGTAGTCCGGTGAATTCGCAGTTGCCCGGTGATTTCATTCGGGCACAGGGTATTGACCGCAACCGGAAGCGAAAGTTCCAGAAATCGACATTGATTTTTCAAGGCGTGAATGATTGAATGACGGCTCAGAACTTTTCCAGGAGACACCTCATGCGTATCGTCGTTTCCGGCGGAGCCGGCTTCATCGGATCTCATCTCGTCGACCGGTTGATCGAACAGGGTCACAAGGTCCTCATCCTCGACAATTTCGTCACCGGCTGTCGCGAGAACGTCGCGAAGCATCTCGAGAGCGGCGCCGCCACCCTCGTCGAGCACGACATCACGAAGCCGATCTATTTCGGCGACAAGGTCGACCGCATCTACCACCTGGCCTCGCCGGCCAGCCCGATCGATTACCAGAAGCTTCCGATCCCGACGATGAAGGTCGGCGCGCTCGGCACGCACAACATGCTGGGCATGGCGAAACTGCACGGGGCGCGGCTACTCCTCGCCTCGACCTCGGAAGTCTACGGAGATCCCGAGATTCATCCTCAGAAAGAAGACTACTGGGGCCATGTAAACCCGGTCGGCCCGCGCTCCTGTTATGACGAGGCGAAGCGGTTTGCCGAAGCGCTGACGGTCACCTACCGCGATTACCACAAGGTCGACGTGCGGATCATCCGCATCTTCAACACCTACGGGCCGCGCATGCGCCTGAACGACGGCCGCGTGGTGCCGGCGTTCATCTCGCAGGTGCTGCGCAACGAGCCGCTAACCCTGTTCGGCGACGGTTCACAGACCCGCAGCTTCTGCTACGTCTCCGATCTCGTCGACGGCATGATGGCCGTCATGGAGCGCGGCGACCAGTTCCCCACCAATCTCGGCAACCCGACCGAGCTCACGATCAAAGAGTTCGCCGAGCGCATCCTGGCGATCTCGGGAAGCGCGCTGCCGATCGTTTCGAAGCCGCTCCCGGTCGATGACCCCAGGCGCCGTCGCCCCGACATCACCCGAGCGAAAACGATGCTCGGCTGGGAGCCCAAGGTGGCCCTCGACGAGGGGTTGCGCCGCACGATCGAGTGGGCCCGGAGGGGCAAGCTGCCGTGAAATCTCCTCATCCTGATATCGAACGCGTTCTTATCCCCACGCACGAGATCCAGACACGGATCGCCCAACTCGGAAAACAGATCACCCAGGACTACAAAGGGGAAAGCCTCGTCCTGGTCTGCGTGCTGAAGGGCGCCTTTCTCTTCATGGCCGACCTGTGCCGGCACATCGACCTTCCGGTGAATACCGAGTTCATGGCCATCAGCAGTTACGGCCACGCGACGAAAAGTTCTGGCGTGGTGCGGATTTTGAAAGATCTGAACGAGTGCATCGAGGACAGGAATGTCCTGATTGTCGAGGACATCGTCGATACGGGGCTGACCCTGTCGTATCTGGTCGACCTGCTTGCGACGCGGCATCCGCGCAGTCTCAAGGTCTGCACGCTCTGCAGCAAACCACAGTGCCACCAGCGCGAGGTCAAGATCGACTACTGCGGATTCGAGCTTCCAAGCGAGTTCGCCGTGGGGTACGGGCTCGACTTCAAGGATTTCTACAGAAACCTGCCGTTCATCGGCATTCTGAAGCCGATCATGTATGAGAACGACCTCTGACGAGGCATGACAACGATGACGAACCAGTATCGTTCGGGAAACCTCATCATCGAATGCCTCACGCTCGGCCCGCTCGACGTCAACACGTATCTCGTCTACGATCCGCAGGCCGGCGACGGCATCGTCGTCGACCCGGCCGAGGACGCCCCGCTGCTGATGAATCGGCTGAAGGAGCTGGCCTGGACGACGACGCGCATTTTTCTGACGCACGGACACGCCGACCATATCGCCGGCCTCGAGGCCGTCCGGGCCGCCACCGGGGCGAAGGTGCTCTGCTCGCAGGAGGACGCCCCCATGCTTGGAGACGCCCGGCTGAACCTGTCGCTGTTTCTCGATACCGCGTTCACCGCGCGACCGCCGGAAACGCTGGTCAGGCACGGCGACGAGATCGCGATCGGGCGTGACCGGGGAAGCGTCATCGCCGTTCCGGGGCACACGCCGGGCGGGCTTGCCATCGCCTTCGACCAGGCCGTCATCACCGGCGACGCCCTGTTCGCAGGGTCGATCGGCCGCTCGGATTTTCCCGGAGGCGATGGGGCACAGCTCGTCCGGTCGATCCGGGAACGACTTCTGCCCCTCGGCGACCGGCTCGCCCTTCCCGGCCATGGGCCATCGACGAATCTGTCGCACGAAGCCGTGCATAATCCGTTCCTCACCGGCGGTTGGCAGTAACACGGCTTCACGTGCTCATTTGACAGGCTTCCAGGGCGATGCTACCATTCGCAGGGAATCTCTCGGTCTGACGCTCTCACTCTCGACAGTCTGGAAAAGGTTTTCGGTTTGGCAGATACGTTCGGACAACGACTCCATCCGGCGGAGACAGCGCCGGATTTCCCGGCCACACATCGGGCCGGCAGGCGTATGAAGGGCACGTGCGGAAAAAAAGAGAAGCCCTTCCGCCTGGCTTTACGAGGAAAGGAATCATGAGCGCTCCCATCAGAATTCTCGTCGTCAATCCCGGCTCCACCTCAACGAAGCTCGGCCTTTTCGAGAACGAGAAGCCCGTCGCGATCGGCAAGGTGGACCACCCTGCCAAGGACCTCGAAGCGTATCCCCGGATCCTCGACCAGGTCCCGATGCGCCGCCAGGTCATGCTCGACTTTCTTCGGCAACAGGGCCTCGCCCCGGCGGATCTGAGCGCCGTCGTGGGCCGCGGCGGGCTGCTCAAGCCCATGGTCGGCGGCACCTACACGGTCTCTGCCAGGATGGCGGAGGACCTCCAATCCTGCGTCTACGGGGAACACGCCAGCAATATCGGCGGCGTGCTGGCCTACTCGTTCCACAAGGAGTTCGACATCCCCGCGTTCATCGTCGATCCCGTGGTCGTCGACGAGATGCGCGATATCGCGCGGTATTCGGGGCTGAAGGAAATTCCCCGCCGCAGCATCTGGCACGCGCTCAACATCCGGGCCGTGATCCGCCAGGTCTGCGCCAGGGAAAACTGGGACTTCAACGCGGACAACTTCGTCGCCGTGCATCTCGGCGGCGGCATTTCGGTCGTCGCCATGGAGGCCGGCCGCTGCGTGGACGTCAGCAACGGCCTCGAAGCCGGCCCCTACACGCCCGAACGCGCCGGCACCCTGCCGAGCCTCGACCTTGCGGCCCTCTGCTATAGCGGCAAGTATACGCATGCCGAGATGAAGAAGTTGATCGTGGGTCGCGGCGGGCTGATGAACTATCTCGGCACGAGCAACCTGATCGATATCGAGAAGCGCATCGAAAGCGGAGACGAGGAAGCGGCCGCCGTCCTCTCCGGCATGGCCTATCAGGTCGCCAAGGAGATCGGCTCGTATTTCGCCGTTCTCAAGGGAAAGCTGCGCGCCATCGTCATCACGGGCGGGGCGGCGCATTGTTCGATTCTCGTAAATGATATAAAGCAGTATATTGAATCCATGGGCCGCGTCGTGGTCGTTCCCGGCGAAGACGAACTCGCGGCCCTCGCCCTGGGCGCCCTTCGCGTGCTGCGCGGCGAGGAAAAAGCCCGGACCTACGAATGATCGTACCCGGCCGGACGCGGCCGGAGCGTAAAAGAAAGGATCGCACCCAGTGAACTTCGAGCTCGACGAAAAGGATTTGCAACGCCAGACCCTCTGGCGGACGACGGCGGAGGAAGTCCTCGGCCCATGCGCCGACGGCATCGACACAACCGGCCGCATCGACGACCTGCCTGCTCTGCTTCGGGGCAACGCTCTCCTGAAGCCGTTTCTCCCCGAGAATCTCGGCGGAGAGAACCTGGGCATGTTCCAGCTTTCCCTTCTGCTCGAGGAGTTTGGCAGACACAGCCCGCCCGTTGCCCTCCTGATCGCCCAGCAGGTCGTTCTCGGCATCCGTTTGAACGGACGGGCGTTCAACTTCGCCCGCAAGGACGAACTTGCGAAGGCCGCCGCCGCCTGCGAATCGATCTTCTCGATCGCGGCGACCGAGCGCGAAGCCGGGTCGGACCTCCAGTCGATGGCCACCGTCTGCAAAAAGCTGCCGGACGGCCGCTTCGAGGTTTCGGGCGGCAAGGCCTACGTGAACTGGGCCGGGCGCGCCTCGCATATCCTGCTGCTCGCGAAAACGGAGGAGCAGGAAGGCACCGGCACCTCGCTGTTCGCGATTCCGCGCGAATCGGCAGGCGTGAAGGCGGGCGATTTCCATCACACCATGGGCATGAACGGACTCGAGGCCGCCCCGGTGAGCTTCGAGAAGGTCCAGGTTCCGGCGGACTCCCTGATCGGCGTCTACGGCTACGGTCTCGACCTGTATGACCAGATCATGAGCGAGCTGCGCATCTGCGTCGCGGCCATCGCCACCGGGCTCGGCCAGCAGGCCTACGATGACGCCGCGCAGCACGCCAAGACAAGGAAACAGTTCGGAAAGCCGGTCGGCAGCTTCCAGAGCCTCCAGTGGAGGTTCGCGGATGCGGCGCTGCGCATCGATGCTTCGCGTCTGCACGTGTGGCGCGCGGTCGAGCAGTCGGCCGTGAAGGGCTCGTTCTTCACGCAGGCCGCCATGGCGAAGGTCTACTGCACCGAAGCGGCGTTCTCGGTCGCCGATTTCGCGGTGCAGGCGATGGGCAGCACGGGGTACGTCAAGCCGAGCCGCGTCGAGCGCCTCTTCCGCGACTCGCGCTTCCTCAAGATCGGCCACGGCACCTCGGAAATTCTGCGCAACCGCATCGGCGAAAAGCTTTGAGCGGCCGGACAACACAAGGATGATCCAATGAAAATAATCGTCACCGTGAAACAGGTTCCGGACACCAACGACGTCCGGATCGACCCGGCCACCGGCACCCTGATCCGCGAGGGCGTTCCGAGCATCGTGAATCCCGAGGACCGGCATGCCGTGGAACTGGCCCTTCAGCTTCGTGAAGCCGCCGGCATCGGCACCGTCACCGTCATCTCGATGGGACCGCCTCAGGCCGAAGTGGCGCTGCGCGAAGTTCTGGCGATGGGCGCCGACGATGCCGTCCTGCTGTCGGACCGCGCCTTCGCCGGAGCCGACACGCTCGCGACGGCTTCGGCGCTCGCGCATGCGATCAGGAAGATCGGCGCGTATGACCTGATCATCTGCGGCAGGCAGGCCATCGACGGCGACACCGCCCAGGTCGGTCCCCAGCTGGCCGAGTTTCTCCAGATTCCGCAGGTGACCTACGTGCTGAACGCCCGGTTCGGATACGGCGGCCTGCTGATCGACCGGCAGAGCGATTCGGGCACGCAGCGGCTCACCGTGCCGATGCCGGCCCTGCTGACCTGTCTCAAGGAGACCAACATCCCCCGCATCCCGACGCTGCACGGCTGCATCGGCGCGTATCGCGAGAAGAAATTCACGGTCTGGTCCGCCGCCGATATCGGCGCCCCCGCCGAGCAGATCGGACTGAAAGGCTCCCCCACCCAGGTGCGGCGAACGTTCACGCCGACCCCGAAGGGCGCGGGCACGATCCTGACCGGCGATCCCGCCGTGACCGTGCCCAAAACCCTCGAGATTCTCCGCGAGAAAGGAATCATCTGAGTCGCCATGGCCATCATCATCGATAAAAACCTGTGCGTCGGCTGCGGCGCCTGTTTGAAGGCCTGCCCCTACGACGCCATCGACATGATCGAGCGCAAGGCGATCATGAACGCCAACTGTATCCACTGCGGAAGCTGCGTCGATTCCTGCAAGTTCAAGGCGATCGCCTCCGTCGCTTCCGATGCGCCGAAAGCCGACCTGTCCTCCTGGAAGGGCATCCTGGTCTTCGTCGAGACGCGCGACGGCGCGCCCGCGAAGGTGGCTCTCGAGCTGCTCGGCCGCGGCCGCGGCCTCGCCGACGAGCGCAAGGTGCCGTTGTACGCGGCCCTGCTCGGCCACCAGGTCGGGCCGATGACCGACACGCTCATCGCGCACGGCGCCGACGTCGTTCTCACGGTCGACGACCCGCAGCTGGCCGAGTATCGCACCGCGCCGTTCTGTCGGGCGCTCACCGGCGTCATCCGCGACGTGAAGCCCGAAATCGTGCTGATCGGCGCGACGATCATCGGCCGCGACCTCGCGCCGCGCACGGCGAACCGCCTCCGCACCGGCCTGACCGCCGACTGCACCGAGCTCGCCGTCGAGGCCGCGTCCGGCCTGCTGCTCCAGACCCGCCCGGCCTTCGGCGGGAACGTGATGGCCACGATCGTCTGCCCGAACCACCGGCCCCAGATGTCGACCGTCCGGCCCGGCGTCATGAAGCCCATAAAGGCCGACACCGCGCGCAAGGGCGAGGTGCGGACCGTGAAGATCGGCTTGAAGGACGTCGATCTGAAGGTCATCGTCCGCGAGACCATCAAGACCGCCGCCCGGCATGTCGACCTGTCCGAAGCTCAGATCATCGTCGCGGGCGGCCGCGGCGTCGGCGGGGCCCAGCAGTTCAACACCCTCCGCGACCTGGCCGATGCGCTCGGCGCCGAGATCGGCGCCTCCCGCGCCGCCGTCGAGTCGGGCTGGATCGGCCACGATCACCAGGTCGGCCAGACCGGCAAGTCGGTCAGCCCCAAACTTTATATAGCATGTGGTATAAGCGGAGCCATCCAGCACCTCGCCGGCATCGCCGGCGCCGACTTCGTCGTCGCCGTCAACCGCGACGAGCTGGCTCCCATCATGAAGGCCGCCGACGTGGCGATCGTCGGCGATCTGCACCAGGTGGTCCCGATGCTGGCCGCCGAGATCCGCCGCCAGCGAAAGGAGGCCGTCGCGTGATCGACTTCAAGCTGACCCCCGAACAGGAACTCATCAGGCAGTCCGCCGCCGAGTTCGCCCGCACGGTCATCGCACCGGTCGCGGCCGAACTCGACGAGAAGCAGGAATTCTCATGGGAGATCACCCGGGCCATCGCGAAGCAGGGCTACATGGGCATCATCATCCCGAAGGAGTACGGCGGCGCCGGCGCGAGCGCGCTCACCTACACGATCCTGATCGAAGAGATCTCGAAGGCGTGCGCGGCCCAGGGCGTCACGATGTCGCTCACCAACTCGCTCGTCGCCTACCCCATCATGACCTACGCCTCGGAAGAGCTGAAGCGCAAATACCTGCCCGCCCTCGCCACCGGCGAGAAGCTGGGCTGCTTCGGTCTCACCGAGCCGAACGCCGGCTCCGACTCGGGCAACCAGGAGACGACGGCCGTCCTCGACGGCGACGAGTACGTCATCAACGGCTCGAAGATCTTCATCAGCAACGGCGGCGTGTCGGACTTCGCGCTCATCATCGCGAGCACGAACCGCGCCTCCAAGATCCGCGGCCTTTCCGCGTTCATCGTCGACAAGGACACGCCCGGCTTCACGGTCGGCGTGAAGGAGAACAAGCTGGGCATCCGCGCTTCCAACACGGCGGAGCTGGTGTTCCAGAACTGCCGCGTGCCGAAGGAGAACATGGTGAGCACGCCCGGCCGGGGCTTCCGCATCGCGATGGACACCCTCGACGGCGGCCGCGTCGGCGTCGGTGCGCAGGGAACGGGCGTCGCGCGGGCGGCGTACGAGGCGGCGCTCAAGTATTCCCGCGAGCGCAAGCAGTTCAACAGCCGCCTCGTCGACTTCCAGGGCATCAATCACAAGCTGGCCGAGATGAAGATGGACATCGAGACGGCGCGGCTGCTCACGTGGCACGCGGCGTGGCTGAAGGACAACAAGAAGCGGTACGCGAAGGAAGCCGCGATGGCGAAGCTGTACGGCTCCGAGATGGCGACGCGGGTCGCGCACCAGGCGCTGCAGATTCTCGGCGGCTACGGGTTCATCAAGGACTACCCGGTCGAGCGGTATTACCGCGATGCGCGCATTCTCGAGCTCTACGAGGGCACCAGCGAAGTGCAGCGCATGGTCATCGCCTCGTATGCCCTCGGCGTCTGAACCGGAACTGAGAAACAGCGGAGGAAGGGAATGAACGAGTCATTTTTCGGCCGTCTGGCCGGCGATCTCGACCCGAAGCGGGTCTGCCGGGTTGCGGTCCCGTTCGCACACGACGAGGCGGTCGCCTACGCGATCTGCGAGGCCGTCCGCATGGGCATCTGCGCGCCAATCCTCATCGGCGACCGAAAGGGCATCGAGGAGATGTACGGCGCCGTGGCCTCGCACGCATCCGTGAAGATCGTGCCCGAAGCGGACGCGCAGAAAGCCTGCCAGACTGCGGTGGACCTGGTCAGGAACGACGAGGCGGACATCCTGATGAAGGGCCTCGTGCCGACCGCCACGATTCTCAAAACCGTCCTCAACTCGCAGCGCGGCATCAAGAAAAACCCGGTGCTGTCGCACCTGACCTTCTTCGAGATTCCAAAGACGCCGGGCCTCCGGATCCTGACCGACGTCGCGCTCAATATCGCCCCCGATGCCGAGATGCTCGCGAAGGAGATCGACAACGCCGTCGAGGCCTACCGGCTCTTCGGCTCGAACCGGGCGCCCCGCGTCGCCCTGCTCGCGGCCAACGAGAAGGTGTCGGAGAAAGTGACCTCGACCGTCGTCGCCGATCAGGTCGCCAAGGCGCTCGCGCATCGCGAAGACATGGTCGTCGAGGGACCGATCTCGCTCGATCTCGCCTGCAGTCTCGAATCGTGCCATATCAAGAAGTATAAAGGCCGCATCCAGGGCGACGCAGACATCTACGTCGTGCCGCGCATCGAGACGGGAAACGTGCTGTACAAGTCGCTCCAGTATTTCGCGCGTGCGGCGATGGGCGGCCTCATCTACGGCGCGAAGTGTCCGATCGTCCTCACCTCCCGGGCCGACGACAACGCGACGAAGCTGAACTCGCTGCTGCTCGCGATGCGGCTCTGGCAGGGCAGCGCCACATCGGCGCCCGCCGCCGCCGAAGCCTGACCACCCGCGGGAGAGCCCCGCGCCCTGCGCGCCGGTTCCTGAACGTCGCCGGCAGAACATCGGGAGAAGCCCATGGCACCACAATCAAAAGACATCAACATCAACCAGACGGTGACCTTCGCCGTCGGCCAGATTCCCGATCTGCTCAAGAAAATCGAGCGATTTTACGGCGTTCCCCTGTCGCTTCGGTCGAACACGGGCGAGGTGGTCGTCAAGACGGATTACTTCAACGGCCCGTGCAGCATCATCCGGGGCTCGGAGCGCGGTCGCCAGCGGTGCAAACGTTCGTATAAGAACGTCGAGGACAGGCTGTTCAGGCGCAAGGTGCCGTTCGTCAACATCTGCTACGCCGGCTTCCTGGTCTTCGCCATTCCGCTCGAGTTCCGCGGCGAGATGGTCGGAACGCTTTTGGGAAGCCAGCTTCTGCCCATGGACATGCGAACTCGGGAAGACCTCGCGATGAACTTCGAGCACACCCTCCTGGCCCTCGGAATCAAGGAACTTGATGGGTTCTACCGAAGTTTCGATCGCGTCCGTACCATCCGCCCGGATTTCGAGCGGGTCTCCCTGCTGAACTTCCTGGACACGGTCGGCAAGCATTTCATCTCGATGGCGTTCGCGGGGAAGACCTGGGAGGAAGCGCGCAGAGAGCTTCGTCGGGAAATTCCAGGTCCGTTCCGGGATTACGACCTGGACCACATCTGATGTATACGCTTCTCGACAACTGCCGGCTCCTGATGCCGGATGAGACGATCGCCCCCGGGCGGCTCGTTCTGTATCAGGACACGATCGCGGCGGTGCTGCCGGCCGACGGAACGTTCGACAAACCGATCGAGACGACGGTCGACCTCGGCAACCGCCTCGTGTTTCCGGCGTTGATCAACGCGCACGACCATCTCTACGACACGTTCTGGCCCGCATTCGGCGACCGGCCGTACGCGAACTGGCTCGAGTGGGAGCGCGCGTTCCAGGCGTCGGACATCTATCGCGACCGCCAGTCGCTTTCGATCACCGATCTGTACGGTCTCGGCATGTTCAAGAACGTGCTTTCGGGCGTCGGGCTGATCGTCGACCATTTTCCCCACGAGGTGAACGCGACCTACACGGGCCGCGGCCTGGTCAGCCTTCTCGAGCATTATTACCTCGCCCATTCGGCGTCGCCGGATGCGCCGGCGTGGGGTCAGGGTCCATCGGAGGAGATCCGCCTCTCCCGCGGGATCCTGCCGTTCATCACCCACTGCTGCGAGGGAAGCGGCGCGGACGTCCACGAGGAGCTCGAATCGCTGAAACGCCTCGGGGCGCTTGGCCCGAACACGATCCTCGTGAACGGCATCGGTTTCTCGGATGCCGATCTCGAACTTGTCGCGTCCTGCAAATCATCTCTCGTCTTCTGCCCCGGATCCCTTCAGAACAGGTTCGGCGTCATTCCGCCCGTGATGAAGGCTCTCGATCTCGGCATCGAGATCGCCGTCGGCACGGACGGCGCCGTGAGCGGCTCGGTCAATCTGCTCGAGGACCTCCGTCTCCTGCGGAAATGGTCTGACGAGCGGTTCGGCGGCCGCCTCAAGCCGAAGGACCTCGTGCGGATGGTGACGCAGATCCCCGCGAAACTCTTCCGGGTCGACAAGAAATACGGCAGCATCGCGGCCGGCAAAACCGCGAACCTGCTCGTGTTTGATGATTCGAAGGAAGATCCGTTCGAAAGCTTCCTGGCTCTCCAGCCGGGAGATATATCCATGGTTATACATAATGGGGCGCTCGTCTATGGCGAGGAGGCGATGCGCCGGGCCTGCATGATCGATTTTTCGAACTTTTCCGAGGTGACGGTCGAGGGGCGGCCCAAGCTGCTCTACGGCCGGCCGCTCAACATTCTCGAACGCGTCGAAGCGAAGCTCGGCTCCGCCCGGGTGTTCCCATTTCTTCCGATTACCGCACCGTGAGAACATGAACGAACACAGCACCGCAGGCCACGCCCCCGGGTTCCGCTGGGAACCCTTTCACACGCGCACCCTTCCGAACGGCCTGACGGTCCTCGTTCGCGAGCACCGTACCGCCCCGCTGTTCGTTTCCGACATTTGGGTCAGGGCGGGCAGCCGGCACGAGGTGCCCGAGACGAGCGGGATCGCGCACTTTCTCGAGCACACCCTGTTCAAGGGAACGCCGACCCGCGGCGTCGGCGCGATCGCACGCGAGATCGAGAGCTTCGGCGGCCGCACCAACGCGGGAACGTCGCTCGATTATACCCACTACTATATCAGCGGCGAGAAACTTCATCTCGACAAGGCGCTCGAGATTCACGCCGACGTGATCCGGCGCTCGGTCCTCGACCCGGCGGCGGTCGACGCCGAGCGGTCGGTGATCGTCGAGGAGATCAAACGCTCCGCCGACAATCCGCATCGCGTCCTCTGGGACGCGATGATGGCGGAACTGTACCCCGGTCATCCGTATGGTAGGCAGATCCTCGGGCCTCGCGAGAATATAGCTGGCGGTATAAGTCGAGACATGCTGGCTGGCTTCTTCCATACCTGGTATGTGCCCGCCAACCTGTTCATCCTCGTCGCCGGAGATGTCGACGTCGATGCGGTGATGAAGCGGATCGAGGAACTGTACGGCGACTGGACGGCCCCCGCGCCGACCCAGCCCCTCACCCCCCTGCCTCCCCGGCCGGCCGCGGGAACGGCGATCCGCCGGGCCCTCGACGTGAAGCGCGGCTACATGCAGTCGGCATGGCGGACGGTGTCGCAGGCGAACCGCGAGGACGCGGCAGGTCTCGAACTGCTCGGCGTCCTGCTCGGCCAGGGCCGCAGCAGCAGGCTCGCCGCGACCCTGAAGGAGAAACGGGGCATCGTCACCTCGATCTCGTCGGGGCAGCTTTCCCTCGGCGAAGACGGCATTTTCCTCGTTCGGGCGGAGTTCGATCCGACCGACGAGTTTTCGGTGCGCGAGGGCATCGCCGCCGAGATCGCCCGTCTACGCCGCGAACCGGCATCGGCCGAAGAAGTCACCAAGGCGATGGATTTCCTTGAAACGCTGTACATGCGCGGCGCCGAGACGAACGAAGGCCAGACCGACATTCTCGGGAATGCATTGATTCATGATGCGCTCGAGCACGAGTGCGCCTATCTCCAGCGGCTCCGCGCCTTCACCCCCGAGCGCCTGATGCAGCTCGCCGGGCGGTATCTCGCCGGTGAGGCCGACGTCACGACGCTCGCGGGCCCGAAGACGCGCTCGAAGCCCTTCCAAGCGTCACCGCAACCAGTCGGCGCGGAGCAGGACGACGTATCGACCTGGAGGCTGGAAAACGGACTGCGCGTCATCCATCGCAGACTCGCGGGCATCGGTCTCGTCGGGGCGACCCTGACGGCCGAAGCCGGCATCAGGCACGAACCGCCGACGGCCGGCGGCCTCGCCAACCTCATGTCCGAGATGCTGCTGAAGGGCACCCAGCGCCGCGACGGCCAGCTCATCCTGTGGGACCTGGAAGCCCTCGGCGCCGATCTCGATCCCTCCGCCGACCCCGACATGATGCGCCTCAGCCTGAGCGCGCCGGCGCGCACATTCCCGCAGGCCCTCGCCATCATGGCCGAGACGGCCAAGCTCCCGACGTTCCCGGCCGACGCATTCGAAACCGAGCGCCGAAAGGTCCTTGGACGGCTCAAGGCCGTCGACGACGACATGTTCGAGAACACCTGGCGCCTCTTCCAGGCCAATCTGTTCGGGAAGCACCCGTACGGCCGCTACTCCCTCGGGACGCGCGAGTCGGTGCAGGCGCTCACGCCGGAGCTCGCGGCGAAGTTCCACGCGTCGACCTTCCGGGCCGACGGCATGGTCTTATCTATCATTGGTGATATAGAATCAACCGAAGCCCTCCGCCTCGGCGGCGACTTTTTCGGCGACGCCTTCGCTCAGACCGGTTCTTCCGCGCAACAGGCCGGCCCCATCCCCGTCGAACCCCCGCATGCGTCGAAACGCGCCGAGGAGTTCCGCGACCGCCAGCAGGCGATGGTGTGCCTCGGCTGGCTCGGCCCCCGGTTCGATCATCCCGACTACCCCGCCATGAAGGTTCTCAACGCCATTCTCGGCGGCGGCATGTCGGCGCGCCTGTTCCGCAAGGTCCGCAACGAAGCCTCCCTGGCCTACGCCGTCCACTCCCTTTTCCCGACCCGCATGGACGGCGCCCCCCTGTGCGCCGTCATCGGCACCGACCCATCGGCCGTCGACCGGGTCATCGAGATGGTCTCGGCCGAAATCGCCGACCTTGCATCGAAGGGCCCCGAAGCCTCCGAACTCGATCGCGCCACGGCCTTCGTCACCGGCCAGTTCGCCCTCGACCTCGCCGCCTGCCTCCGCCAGTCGCATTTCTACGCCTGGTTCGAAGCCCTCGGCGCCGGCTACCGTTTCCTGAAAACCTACCCCGACGCCGTCCGCCGCGTCACCGCCGCCGACGTCCAGCGCGCCGCCGCCACCTGGCTCCACCCAGACCGCTCCGTCATCGCCGTCACCCGTCCCCAAAAATGATTCGGCCTCCACTGTCGGCCAACCCGGGCGGATCACGATCCGACTCTACGCCACAGAGTTTTGCATGTGTCACTGAAATCCAATTTCACCTTCCGGTTCGTGCTGACCCTGTCGAAGCACGATGTGAACCTGACTGTGCCCGCCCCTGCAGTTCCAATCGATATTGATTTTTTTCCCGTCCCGTGATATCTTTATCTCATAAGGGCAGTTGGCTCAGTGGAAGAGCATCGCCTTCACACGGCGGGGGTCACAGGTTCAAATCCTGTACTGCCCACTCCCGAACCCCGAAACCAGACATGGTTCCGGGGTTTTTCATTTTCGCATGGGGGTGAAAATGGGGGTTATTTTTCAGAAATCCCGTAACAATGCGGGTTTCACCATCTGCCAGCCAGGCTGAATCACTCCCCAAGCTGATTTCCCCTCCCCTCAGAGAGCCTCACCCCACTCGCCGTCGTGAAAGACAATCCTCCGGAACGACATGTGCGATCTCACTCGGGACAGCATCCTCACGAAACGGATCGTCGGCCTGCCGGAAATTCCGTTGTCTCGGCATCCACATCGGTGTAGCATGGTATTCGAAATAATACATGCCGTTACTCAATGGGGGGCCGTGAATGGATGTCTTCCAGTTCCGCGACAGGCTTGTTGAGGATTATCGCCGCTTTTCGACCAGCTTCACGAAGATCATGGCGCCGGATATCCGGTCGTTCGTCGAGCAGACCTACGACGCCGGGCGCTTCTGGCCGGCACCTCTGATTCAGCTGAATCCGAACTTCGTGAGGGCCGGCTCCGTCGAGGACCTCGTCAACCAGGGCCGACTGCACCCCCAATGCAATAGCCTTTTCCGTCGGGACAAGGACACGTTCCCGGGCGGCAAAACCCTGTATCTGCACAAGCACCAGGAAGAAGCGATCGCCATCGCCTCGCGCGGTGAAAGTTACGTGCTGACAACCGGCACCGGCTCCGGCAAATCGCTCAGTTACTTCATTCCCATCGTCAATCACGTCCTCCATACCAAAACCGGCCATGGCCCAGGCAAGCAGATCACAGCGATCGTCGTCTATCCGATGAACGCTCTCTGCAACAGTCAGCTCGAAGAACTCGAACGCTTCCTCGGCAAGAACGGCCCCGTCACCTTCGCCCGCTATACCGGCCAGGAAAACGAACAGGACCGTGAGCGCCTCGCCGACAATCCCCCAGACATCCTCCTCACGAACTACATGATGCTCGAACTCATCCTGACCCGGCAGCAGCATCCGGACCTCGCGATCGTGAAGGCGGCGCAGGGCCTCAGATTCCTCGTCCTCGACGAACTGCATACCTATCGGGGACGTCAGGGCGCCGACGTCGCCATGCTGGTTCGGCGCGTCCGCGAATCTCTGAACCCGGACCTCCTCTGCGTCGGCACCTCCGCCACCATGGTCAGCGATGGAGACGCCGCTGCCCGCCGCAAAGTCGTGGCCGGTGTCGCCGGACTGCTGTTCGGGGCACCGGTAAAGCCCGAGAACGTTGTCACCGAAACCCTGTTCCGCATGACGCCCGAATCGACGCAGATCGATGCGGCAACTCTCTCGCGGGTCATCCAAGAGGGAGTCCCGACAGAAGCAACATTCACCTCCCTCCGCAATCACCCCATGTCAGCATGGATCGAGCTCGAACTTGGCCTCCAGCTTGAGGAGGGGAAGTGGGTCCGCAGGGCGCCCATCAGCATCAAAACAGCCTCGGAACGATTGAGCCAGACGTGCGGCATTCCGACAGAAACCTGCGCCGCGTATCTGTCAGACTACCTGATGCTCTGCTACAAGACCCGCGACGAAGACGGGCGAAGCCTCTTTGCCTTCCGCCTGCATCAATTTTTCTCCGGCGCTGGAACGGTGTTTTCAACGCTCGATGAGCCCCGGAAACGGTATCTCACCGTAGAGGCACAGCAGTTCAAGCCGGGCGACCGCGCTCGCACGCTGTTCGGCCTGTGCTTCTGCCGCGAATGCGGCCAGGAGTACATGCCGGTCTGGGCCGCTCTCGAAGGCAAAACCCCCGTATCCTTCACGCCGCGAGAACTCGGGGAAAAAACCCGCGAAGACGCCGATGACGACAAGCTCACCTTCGGTTTTTTCATGCCCGATCCCGAAGGCCGCTTCCTCGCAAACGATTTCGAGGCCGTCTACCCGGAAGAATGGATCGAAAGCCATCGTGAAGAATATCGCCTCAAATCAGGCTACAGAAAATACGCTCCCGTCCGGGTGACCGTAGCTCCTGACGGGCGTGTCGATGCCGCCGGCCTCCCGGGCTGGTTCATTCCAAAAGGCTTCAAATTCTGCCTCAATCCCGACTGTCGCATGACCTACGACTCGTCCACCCGCTCGGATATCTCGAAACTTTCGACCCTGAGCAGTGAGGGCCGCAGCTCGGCAACGACCATGCTGACCCTGTCGGGCCTGCGATATCTCCTCGAAGAGGCGGAAGGTCTCGACGACAAGGCGAAGAAGCTGCTCGGTTTCACGGATAACCGCCAGGATGCCTCCCTCCAGGCGGGTCATTTCAATGACTTCGTCCAGATCCTTCTTCTTCGCAGCGCCCTGCTGGCGGCAATCCTGGACCATCCCGACCATACCCTTCGCGACGACATCCTGACCCAGCAGGTCTTCGCCCATCTTCACCTTGCCCCGGAAGACTTCCTAGCCAACGCCGATGCCCGCGGGAACAGGCTCGAACAGACCCGACGAACACTGCGCGACGTTCTCGGCTACCGGCTCTATTTCGATCTCAAGCGGGGCTGGCGCCTCATGAATCCAAATCTCGAACAGATCGGCCTGCTCGGCATCCGATATCAGGGCATCGATGAGTGCGCCGCCGACGAGGAATCCTGGGCTGCGACTCATCCGTTGCTCGCATCCGCGACGCCGGCCACGAGAAAGGAAATCTGCCGCACGCTTCTCGATACCATGCGACGCGGCCTCTGCATCAAGACCATCTATCTTGACAACCAGCACCAGGAGCAGATCCGCAACCGATCCTTCGCGGACCTCAGGGAACCATGGGGTCTCGCGCCTGACGAACGCATGTTCTGCTCGGCGGTCATGGTTCCGACCTCCTCGCCAGCGAGACTGCGCGATCGCGTCCCGACGGTGTATGTCTCGCTCCGGTCGCGGTTTGGCAAGTTTTTGAAGTTACGCTCGTCGTGGGGTGAAAACCGGTGTGAATGGCCGAAAAAGTTTGACGAAACGGTCTACACCGAGATCATGAGCGGCCTTCTCCGGACCATGACGAATCACGGATTGGTCCAGAATATCGAGCTCGACGGCCGCATCGGTTACCAGGTCGACTCCGGCATCATCGAATGGACCATCGGCGATCCGGCAACGGTTTCGGAAGCCACGGCGACCAAAACCAACGTGTTCTTCCGGACCCTGTATCAGAACGTTGCAAGCGCTCTGACCGGCAAGCACCAGACGCTTCATCAGCTTCGTGCTGCCGAACATACGGCCCAGGTCGATGCCGAGGCTCGCCAGAAGCGTGAAACGGCCTTCCGCGAAGCCGAGCTGCCGCTCCTTTTCTGCTCTCCGACCATGGAACTCGGCGTCGATATCGCCACCCTCAACACCGTCTACCTTCGCAACGTGCCTCCGACGCCGGCGAACTACGCCCAGCGCAGCGGTCGAGCGGGCCGGAGCGGCCAGCCGGCGCTGGTCATCACCTATTGCGCCAACCGGTCCCCGCACGATCAGTATTTCTTCGCCGATCCGACTCGAATGGTGGCCGGCAGCGTGAATCCTCCATCCATCGACCTCGCCAACGAGGACCTTGTCAAAAGCCACCTGCACGCCGTCTGGCTGTCCCAGACCGGGCAGAAGCTCCCCTCCTCGATCCGTGAGGTGCTCGACGTCGAAAAGGAGCTCGATCTCCCCATCCGATCTGACCTCAAACAGACAATGGACACGCAGAGGTGTCGAGAAGGGGCCAGGGAACGCGGCATACGAATTCTCGACATGCTGAAACAGGAGCTGAAGAGCGATCTCGCCGCCTGGTATTCCCCGGAGTGGCTCGAACGCACGATGAACCAGGCGTTTCTTCTCTTCGAGCAGTCGTTCGAGCGCTGGCGCGGCATGTATCAGGCGACCCGGCAGCAGATGGCGCGCACCCACGCAATCACGATGAACGCCACCGCGTCCGATCGCGAGCGGCGCGAGGCGAAACAGCGGTATGACGAGGCCCACACCCAGATGGATATGCTTCTGCAGGCGAAATCCGATCTCAACTCGGATTTCTATACCTATCGCTATCTTGCAAGCCAGGGATTCCTGCCGGGGTACAATTTTCCGAGACTTCCGCTTCTCGCCTATATTCCAGGCCGACGGGAACGGGTCGGCAGGGACACCTTCCTGTCACGCCCCCGCTTCCTCGGCCTGTCGGAGTTCGGCCCCCAGTCGCTGGTCTATCATGAAGGCAGCCGCTACCGCGTCGTGAAGGCTTCTCTTGCCGCGCGCGATCTCGAAACGGTTGCGACCGGGGCGACGTTGCCCATGCGGTCAGCCCGGCTCTGCCCCCTGTGCGGATACGGGCATTTCGGCAACCAGCAGGAAGCCGACACCTGTGTTCATTGCCACGGCGGTCTCGAAGGCGGCATGTTCCTCAACTCACTGTACCGGATCGACCAGGTCGGCACGAGGCGCGCCGACCGTATCACATCTGACGAAGAGGAGCGACAGCGCCTCGGGTACGACCTTCGGACCACCATCCAGTTCCCCTTCGAGAACGGGCGGCCAAGAATAAATACCGCAATTTATACTTCGAGCGGCGACGAGTTCCTCGAAGCGAGATTCTGCTCCGCGGCGACCGTCTGGCAGATCAATCTCGGGTGGCGCAACCGCACGAACAAGACCGTGTATGGCTTCAACATCGATGTGACCACCGGCTCCTGGTGCAAGGACTCCCAGTCCCCGCTGGAAGACGACGTGGAGGTCGAGGAAGGCCGCGCCGTCCAGCGCATCACACCGTTTGTCGAAGATCGCCGCAACATCCTCCTCGTGACCCTGAAGACACCGCTCGAAGCTCCCCAGATGGCCACGTTCGAGTATGCCCTCAAGCGCGGCATCGAGTCGGTCTTCCAGCTTGAGGAAAACGAGCTTGCATCGCAGCCCATGCCGACCGCAGCCCAGCGCAACGCGATCCTGTTCTTCGAGTCTGCGGAAGGAGGAGCCGGCGTCCTGACGCGTCTGACGACCGATCTCGACCTCTTCGCGAAAGTTGCCCGCCGGGCTCTCGAAATCTGTCATTATCGGTCCCGATCGGGGAATTGGACCGGCCCGGACGACCTCGAAGACACGAAGCCCGAATGCGAAGCCGGGTGCTACAAGTGCCTGCTCAGCTACTCCAACCAGCCGGAACACGAGCAGATCGACCGCAGGAACCCCGATTTTCTGGCGGTCATGTGCCACCTGGCCCATGTCCAGGGACGAAAAGCCGTCGACGGCCTCACGCCCGACGGTCAGTTCGAACAGCTCCTGGCCAAATGCGAGAGCGGTCTCGAAAAGGCATGGCTCACGGCCGTGCGCGACAACGGCTACCATCTCCCCGACGAAGCCCAGCGTCTCCTGTCGGAGTTCGAAACGCGCCCCGACTTCCTCTACCGCGACCGCCAGATCATTGTCTACATCGACGGCCCCCACCACGAATCCGACGCCCGGAAAAAGATCGACCAGGCCCAGGCCAGGCGCCTCATGAACGCCGGCTATGAGGTTATCCGCTTCCCGAAAGAACGCGAAACCTGGCCCGACATCTTCGCCCGCTACCCCGACATCTTCGGTAGAAGACACGGCACCTGACGTTCGCTGGTTTCTTTCTATATAACGACATAGTATTGGTGAATATATGAATACATCTATTGAATCAGACACATCTTCGCAGGCGGGAGCGACGGCCCAGGCTTCTGTGGATAGTACATTCCAGCCTGGCAGTCTCGTTCGACTGCGCGATCGGGAATGGATCGTCATGCCGGAGAGCCGGCCGGACGTTCTACATCTGCGACCGCTGGGCGGGGCTGAGGAAGACGCCGTCCAGGTCTACGTGCCACTCGAATCGGTGCCGCCCCGGGCCGCCACCTTCGCTCCGCCCGATCCCGCGACGTCAGGGTCCCAGGCATCGGGTCTCCTTCTGCGCGAGGCCCTGCGCCTGAAACTCCGGGCCGGGGCCGGCCCGTTCCGCAGCTTCGGCCACCTCGCCTTCGAGCCGCGCGCCTACCAACTCGTGCCGCTCCTGATGGCCCTCAAGCTCGACCCGGTCCGGCTGCTGGTCGCCGACGGCGTTGGTATAGGCAAGACGATAGAAGCCGGCCTCATCGTGCGCGAGCTGCTCGATCGCGGCGAGATCAGGCGTTTCTCGGTCATCTGCCCCCCCCACCTGTGCGAGCAGTGGCAGAAAGAGCTCGCATCGAAGTTCAACCTCGCCGCCGAAGTCGTCCGCACCGGCACCGCGAGCCGCCTCGAACGCGGCCTGCCGGCCGGCACCTCGGTCTTCGACGTCCACCCCTTCACCATCGTCTCCCTCGATTACATCAAGTCCGACAAACGCCGCGACGAGTTCCTTCGAGCCTGCCCCGAGTGCATCATCGTCGAGGAGGCCCACACCTGCGTCCAGGCCGGCACCGACACCCGCCACCAGCGGTTCAAGCTCCTCAAGGGCCTCGCCGAGAATGACCAGCGCCACATGATCTTCCTCACCGCGACGCCCCACAGCGGAAGCGACCCCGCGTTCGACAACCTTCTCGCCCTTCTGAACCCGCGATTCCAGACCCTCTCCCAGCTCACCGATGTCGAGCGCCGCAACCTGCGCGAGCAACTCGCCGTGCATCTTGTCCAGCGCCAGCGGCCGGATATCGACGAGTGGCGCGACGCGACCGTCTTCCCCGACCGGCAGGTGAAGGAAATGACCTACGCTCTCACCGGCGCCTGGGGCCGCCTGTTCGACGACGTCACCGGCTACGCCCGCGAGATGGTCCTCGCCGCAGAGGCCAAAAGCCGCCTCCACCAGCGCATGAGCTGGTGGGCCGCCCTGGCCCTGCTCCGCTGCATCAGCTCCAGCCCCGCCGCCGCCGTCATCGCCCTGCGCACCCGCCTCCATGCCGTCGCCGACCTGTCCGAAGACGCCCAGGCCGACGCGATTGACCGGCAGGGCGTTGAAACCGTGTTCGACGGCGAAGACATCGAGCTTCTCTCGGCCGACGAGAACGTCCCGGCCGGTGTGCCCGAAACCATCGCCGAAGCCTCGCCTGAAGGCCGTCAGCTCCTGGCGTTGATCGAGCGCGCCGAAGCCCTGCGCGGTCCCGCCGACGACCCAAAGCTGGCCGAGATCGTCCGCCAGGTGACGGGGCTGGTGAAAGACGGCTTCAACCCCGTCATCTTCTGCCGCTACATCGCGACCGCCCATTACGTCGCTGAAGCCCTTGCCCAGGCGCTCGGCACCGAGACGCTCAAGGTCGAGTGCGTCACCGGCGAGCTCGCCTCCGAACAGCGCGAGGAAAAAGTCGAGGCCCTCGGCGAGTTCGACCGCCGCGTCCTCGTCGCCACCGACTGTCTCTCGGAGGGCATCAACCTCCAGAACCTGTTCGACGCCGTCGTCCATTACGACCTGTCCTGGAACCCCACCCGACACGAACAGCGGGAAGGCCGCGTCGACCGCTTCGGCCAGCCCCGCAAGGCCGTGCGCGCCCTCATGTTCTACGGCGCCAACAACCCCGTCGACGGCGCCGTCCTCAACGTCATCCTCCGCAAGGCAGAGCGCATCCGCAAGGCCCTCGGCGTGCTCGTGCCGATGCCCAGCGACAACACCGCCGTCACCCAGGCCATCATGAAGTCCGTCCTCCTCCGTAAAGGCTCGGTGCTCGATCCCAACCAGCCCATGCTCGACTTCGGCGACGTCGAACGCCAGGTCGAGACAGACTGGGAATCGGCTCGGGAAAAGGCTCTCCAGAATCGCACGATCTTCGCCCAGCGCCGTCTGCGCCCCGACGACGTCCTCCCCGAATGGAGCAAGGCGAACCGCATCCTCGGCGGCCCGGAAGACGTCGAGCGGTTCCTCGCCCGCGCCTCAGAACGCCTCGGAGCGCCTCTCGAAGAGGTTCGCGGCCACCGGAAGTTCCCCATCGACCACCTCCCGCCCGCGCTCAAAGACCGCCTCGCCGGCGCCGGCTTCGTCAAGCCCCTGCGCCTCTCCTTCCGACCGCCCGTCGCGGCCGGTGCCGAGTTCATCCACAGATCCCATCCGCTCGTCGCCCTGATCGCCGACGAACTGGCCGAGCGCGCCCTCGCGGCGGCCTCCCTGCCCGGCGCCCCGGCCGACGCGGCGAACATGCCGGCGGCCAGGTGCGGCGCGATCTTCACGCAGGCCGTATCCGAACGCACGGTGCTCCTTCTCCTGCGGCTTCGGTGCCAGATCACCCTCGAACGACGCATCGACGGCAGATATCGCCACGAGCGGCATCTGCTGGCCGAAGAGTGTCTGACCGTCGCCCTCCGCGGTGATGCCGACGAGCTCCGGATCCTCGACGAGGTCGAGGCTCTCGCCCTCATGGAGGCCCAGCCGATGCCGGGCCGGAACATGGCCCCGGAACAGCGCGCCCGCCAGGTGCAGAGCGTCCTCGATGAGCTCCCCGCCCTGCGCCCGCACCTCGACGAACTCGCCCGTCGCCGCGCCGCCGACCTCCTGGCCGACCACCAGCGTGTCCGGGAGGCCGCCGAGGCGAAGGGCCGCCGCCACCAGGTCGCCCCCTGCCTCCCCGCCGACCTCATCGGCGTCTACGTCCTGCTCCCCGTGGCGAGCCTGTAAGGAGAACCGATCATGGCCAGACTGACGCGTGAACATGGGTTTACGGCGCTGCGGATCGAGGGCGGGCTGATGCCGGCCGAGTTTCTGCACAAAGTTGCGGCTTTCGGGGCCGAGCACCAGGCGGCGGCGGATTACGGCCTGGCGCGCGGCCTGAACCTGAAGGATGAGATCGGCCGGGCCTGGCGCATCGCGAAGGCCGAATGGCAGGATACGGCCGGCCGGATGGACCGCTGGTGGCGCGCCCTGTTCCAGGACGTGCTGTGCTTCCGCGACTTCTCGGCCCGCCGGCCGGCCGTCATGGGCGATCGCGTCTTCCCGGTCGGATTCCAGGCGTTCGGCGGCGCCGTGCCCATGGTCCTCGCCGGGCCGGACGTCGACCTGGAGCGGCCCGACGCGCAGTTCGGCGACGAGCATCGCAAACGATCCCCGCACGCCCTCATGCAGGAGTTCCTCAACGCCGAGGATGCCGCGCTCTGGGGCATCATCAGCAACGGTGCCCGCATCCGCATCCTGCGCGACAACCCCAGCCTCACCCGCCCGGCCTTCGTCGAGGCGGACCTCGAACGCATCTTCGCCGAGGACCTCTACGCCGACTTCGCCGCCTTCTGGCTCCTGGCCCACGCTTCCCGGTTCGAGCCGCGCGACGCCCGGCCGGAGCGTGCCGTCATCGAGACCTGGCGGGAAAACGCCCACAAGACCGGCGAACGCGCCCTGGAGAACCTGCGGAAGGGCGTCACCGAGGCTCTCCGCCAGCTCGGAACCGGCTTCGTCGCCCGCCCCGGGAACGCCGCCCTCCGCGCCCGCCTCGCCGACGGAACGCTCGCGCCCAACCGGCTGTTCCAGGAACTGCTCCGGCTCGTATATCGCCTGCTATTTCTTTTCACGGCCGAGGAACGCGGTGCGCTCCACCCCGACTCGAAGCAGAAGGAAGCCATCGAGTTGTATAGAAATGGATATTCCTTGGCCCGGCTGCGCGACCTGGCCCTGCGCCGGCGCAACTACGACGAGCACGCCGATCTCTGGCAGGCGCTCCGGATCACGTTCCGGGGCCTCGCCCAGGGCTGCGCCCCCCTGGCTCTGCCCGGCCTCGGCGGCCTGTTCGGCGCCGACCAGTGTCCCACGCTCGATGCGGCGGAGCTGGGCAACGCGCATCTGCTCCGCGCGATCCGGGCCTTGAGTTTCTTCGCGAATGGGAACACCCTCGCCCGGGTCAACTACCGCGACATGGGCACCGAGGAGCTCGGCTCGGTCTACGAAAGCCTGCTGGAACTGCACCCCCTGATCGAAACCAGCGTCATTCCCTGGAAGTTCGGCTTCGTCGGCGACACCGGCGACGAAACCTCTCGCGGCTCGGAACGTAAGCTGAGCGGCTCCTACTACACCCCACCCTGCCTGGTGCAGGAGTTGATCGAGTCAACCCTCGAACCGGTCATTCGGGCGCGCCTGGAGGAGGCGCGACGATTGGCGAATGGGGTGTGGCGAACGGAGGAGGAGAAACAGTATGTCGATTCAGTCCTTTCAGGATCTGGAAGTCTGGAAACGGGCCATGGATCTTGCGGAAACGACCTATCGACTTACGAAAACCTTCCCACGGGAGGAGTTGTTCGGAATGGTGAGCCAGATTCGTCGTGCTTCGACATCGATCCCGGCCAACATCGCAGAGGGCTGGGGTCGACAGGGCACCCGGGAATTCCTTCAGTTCCTCCGGATATCTCAGGGCAGTCTTCGGGAACTGGAAACATTCCTGCTCCTGGCCCGGCGCGTGGGCTACTGCACCGAACTCCAAATTCAACCCCTTCTGAACGAAACCACGATCCTCAGCAAACAACTCCTCGCCCTTCAACGCAGCCTCCAAAGCCGCTCCTCCTGACCCCCACACCCCCATTCCCCAATCGCCAATCGCCAATTGCCAATCCCCATTCCCTCCTCGCCACAACCGCGCTCCTGCGCATTCGCATCATCGACCCCGCTTGCGGCAGCGGTCATTTTCTTCTCGCGGCGGCCCGCCGGATGGCGGCCGAGATCGCCCGCATCGAGTCGGCAAGCGACGTGCCTGACGAAGAGACGCGCCGCCACGCCCTGCGTGAGGTGGTCAGGCACTGCATCTACGGCGTCGATAAGAACCCGCTGTCGGTCGAGTTGTGCCGCACCGCGCTCTGGATCGAGACGATCGAGCCGGGCAAGCCCCTCTCGTTCCTCGACGCTCATATCCGATGCGGCGATTCGCTGGTCGGCGTCTTCGATCCGAAGATCATGGAAGAGGGCATCCCGCCTGAAGCCTACGCGGCCCTTTCTGGTGACGAGAAGACCGTCTGTTCGGCTCTGAAGGCCGAGAACAAAAAGGTGAAGATCGGCCATGCCACGCAGGGCGATCTCTTCGACCAGGAGGGCTTCCAGAAGCAGGCGACCGAGGCAGGCCGCTTCGAGGCCATGCCCGAGGACACGGTCGAGCAGATCGCCGCGAAACAGAAAGCCTGGGCCGAGGCCGTGAGCGCTTCAAGGGAAAATCGCGACCGACTGAGGGCCGACCTGTTCGTCGGCGCCTTCCTCACGACCAAAACGGCAGGAACGAAGGCCGTCGTCCCGACGAACGCCGATCTCAACAAGGTGCTGGCCGAACTGCCGCCCCGGCCCGGCGTCGCCGACTTCGCCCGGGAGCTGGCCGTCAAGCACCAGACATTCCACTGGTTCCTGGAGTTCCCGCACGTGTTCGCCCGAACGCTGTCAGGGAGCCGCACGCCAGGGTTTGACGTCGTCCTGGGCAACCCCCCCTGGGAGCGCATCAAACTCCAGGAACAGGAGTTCTTCGCGGCCCGTAACCCCGCCATCGCAGCCGCCCCCAACCAGGCCGCCCGTGGCCGCCTGATCGCGGCCCTGAACCGGCCGGACGCCCCGCCCTCGGACCGCGCCCTCTGGAATGAATTCCAGGCGGCCAGGCACGACGCCGAAGCCGCCAGCCAGTTTACGCGTGAAAGCGGCCGGTTCCCCCTGACAGGATGCGGCGACGTCAACACCTATGCCCTCTTTTCCGAGCTGTTCCTCAACCTCCCGAACCAGTCGGGCCGGGCCGGCCTCATCGTGCCGTCCGGCATCGCGACGGATGACAGCACAAAGAAGTTCTTCGGGGAAATCAGCGGCACGAACCGCCTGGCCCGTCTGGCCGATTTCGAAAACAGTCTGCCGCTCTTCTCAGGCGTTCACCGCAGTTACAAGTTCGTTCTGCTGACCATTGGTAGGAACGAGCCAAAAGGCGTCTTCTCATTCTTTGCCCAGCAGCCATCGGATCTCGAAGATGAGCGCCGCATTTTCACCCTGACCGCCGCCGACATCGCCCTCATCAACCCGAACACCCGCACCTGCCCGGTGTTCCGCACCACGGCCGACGCCGAGATCACGAAGAAGATCTACAGCCGGATTCCGGTTCTCATCAACGAAGCCGCCGGCGCGGAGGGGAATCCCTGGGGCATCACCTTCATGCGCATGTTCGACATGTCGAACGACAGCGGGCTGTTCAAGACGTATGCGCAGTTGGCGGCGACGCAGGGGCTGGAGCTGCGCGGCAACTGTTTCTACGAGAAAGCCCGCCCGGCCGACTCGCCCGACACCGCCTCGCTCGACCGACCCAACCCCGCCTGGCTGCCGCTGTATGAGGCGAAAATGATCCACCAGTTCGACCACCGCTGGGCCACCTACGAGACCGACGGCGAAACCGTCCGCAACGTCACCCCCGAAGAAAAGGCCGACCCCGCCTTCCAGCCCCTCCCCCGCTACTGGGTCCCCGCCGAAGAGGTCTACCTCAAGATCACCCGCATCCCCCCCGGCTTGAAACAGGGCTGGATAGACTCGGACGACAAGGTCATGCGGTATGTGCTCGCCTACTGGCTGGCCGGCTACTTTCAGAATCACGGTGAGTCGCGGAAGTGCAACACAATCGTCCAGAACATCCTTGGCGGCGGCCTCAGCGGCCCCTTCCAGGCCGTCTCCGACTGGCTCGGCTCCCAGAAGACCGAAAAGGACTACCCCCTCACCGACGAAGAACACCGCTCGATTCTCGCCGCCCTCACCGAAGGCCCGAAAGCCGACATCCACGCCTTCGTCACCACCCTCATCATCCACCGCTCCCCCAAATGGCTCCTGGGCTGGCGCGACATTACTAATGCGACGAACGAGCGCACTATTATTGCCGCTATATTTCCTAGAGCAGCTTCAGGGGATACACTCCTCCTGAAATTCCCCTTTAATGCGACTCCCGTCCAATGCGCCGCTTTGAATGCCAACCTTGACAGTCTCATATGTGACTATGTTGCCCGGCAAAAAATCGGTGGAACACACCTGAAATATCATGTCTTCAGGCAGATAGCTGTATTGCCTGCGGCTGCCTATTCGGATGCTGATCTCGGCTTCATTGCACAACGTCAGCTTGAATTGCTTTGTATATCCAACGACATGCGTGATGTCGCCCGAGACATCATTGCCGATTGCCGGCAAAGAGGAATAGCGCTAAATATACTTTGCATTGGCATTTCAGGGCAGGCAGCCGACTCTGACGATATTCCAGAGCAATACGAATACATTCCTGAACGCCGAGCTGTCCTGCGAGCGGAACTTGATGCATATTATGCCTACCTGTATGGATTAACGCGAGACGAACTCCGGTATGTTCTCGACCCGGCCGACGTCCACGGCGAGGAGTTCCCCGGCGAGACCTTCCGCGTCCTCAAAAATAACGAGATGCGGCAGTTCGGCGAGTATCGCACCCGCCGCCTCGTCCTCGAAGCCTGGGACCGGCTCACCGCCGACGGCACCTTCGCCCGCCGCGGCCCTCCCCCCGACTTCTCCGCCGAAATCGCCCAGGCCGCCCTCCGCGCCGCCACCCCGCCTGAACCCGAGTCCGAGCCTTCGAAAAAGCCCTCACGCGCCAAAAAGACCGTCTCCCGCTCCAAAAAAGCCCCTTCCGCCGCCCCCGCTGCCCCGTCCGACACCACATCCCCAACGATGAAAGACCTTTTCGACATCCCCACCGACGACACATCGAACGAGTGACACATGAACGAACTTCGAAAAAGAAAACTTTTCAAATCAACTGAGATATCGCCCCCAGAAGCCTCGCCCAGCGAAGCGACATCAGCCGCAAATCAACGCTCCTTCGATCAAGAACGCTGGAAGAGTCTCGTAGATCAGCGACAAAGTCAGCTCGGCAAGGGGGCATCGAGATCCTGAGCTTCAACGATCCCCTTGAAATGGCGAGTGTTGGTGGTAATGACGACCCCATCCACTTCAAGCGCCTGGGCAGCAAGAATAACATCCCCGTCGAGAGCTTCATCCTTCCCTCCGGGGCGTCCTTTTGAGCGACTCTCAGCCCATAATTCGGCAGCACGTTTCATAACGGAGGTGGTCAAGGGCAAGTAATCAAGGTCTTCCCCAAACAAGTCGAGTCGCTCCAGACTTTGAGTTGTCGCCACCTTGTTCTTTAAAGCGATGTGAAGGAGTTTTCTTCGCAATTCGTAATCTGCAATTTCCGGTAAAATAAGCCTGATCGCAACGGTCTTCCGGTTGATGCAGGCTTGAATCCAGTCTACCACTGCCCGATTTTCCTCATGCTTGGGATGACAAAGCATCCCAAGAATGCAGGTATCGAGAAGGAAATTCAGCTTCCTGGTTCGCGACATTTGACCGGATCCGCCTTCAGACCTTTTTTGACAAGGGGCCAAACGCGAGCATCGTAACCCGATTCATCTTCTTTCCACGCCTCCAGCCGGGCCAGCAGTCGAGAATAGCGCTCCGATCTGGATTCCTTACGGGGCAGAGCCTGAATCGGAACCAACAGTTTTTTCATGATATCGAACAGACTGTCCCTTTCGATTTCCGACCACCGCCTGAGCTTGGGATTCGAAATGCCCATGCTCCCAACCAGAGCATGACTCTCCCGCATCTCTGCCCGCATCGTTTCCGATCCGAGGTAGGTGCTTTCGCTGCCTGGAAGCGTAGTGTCGAGCTGAATCGAAGTCACGATTTCGTTTTCCCTTTCAATAGCTTCAGGTATCTATCGGTGCAGGCGGGTGAAAAAGCATCCCAGATTCTCTCATGCATCGATTCCAGATGCTCTCGAACCACCGGCCATTCCCAGGGAAGATCCTTCTCCAGAATGGTATCAATATCGAATATGAGACAAGGTTGCCCGTCTTCTATTCCGGAATTGCCGCCGAGAGTGACGATCTGACGGAACTCCGGCGCGGGGCGATGATCGAATCGGGAAGAAAAAAGCCCCGTTTGCTCCAAGACGGCAGAAGGAAATAGCGGGCTTTCCCTCAACCAGAGCTTCACCGGATCATCACACCGGTCTTTCGGAATTCTGTTGATGAAACGCAATCCAATCCTTCGAAGCCCGCGAATATCGAGGACTTCGCCCAAGGTCTTCCATGCAAAATGAATGTCATTGAGGAATTTGCTCCACCCTGGATACGGTTGAAGTTCATTCACACTCAAAACGCCTTGGGAAAGCAGGAGAAGATGCGGTCGCTTTTTATGCTTCAGCATCATCCGCAATCGGGGGACCTTGATTTCCTGAACTTCCCCGCCTTTGCCGATCTTGGCGCCCATCGCCAGGATCTGCTGAGGCTCCATCCGTGGAAAATCCTTCTGGACCTTGTTGAAGAAAGCTCCACACCAATGGAGATGGTCCTCCGGAGCTACCGGGGAGTCAAAATGAAGCTCGCAGAGAGTTTCAACCAACGTTGGTTGGGGATAAGACGGATGAGCATCCTTCTCTTTCTTCATCGTTCCTCCGTAGCGGGATGATACATGATTTCTTCAAGCCAAGATACTCGTTCTTCAACGGGTTGTCGTTTTTAAGTTTGTTCCATTGTTCATACGATTTACGATATATTCCCAGTCGTTGGCGGGAATCTGCTTGATGCCGGCGCGGAAAAAGACGGACCAGTAGAGTTTGTTCGTGATGAACCGGAGATCGTCGACCATTTCCTTGATGTCGGCCTCGCGGTTCTTTCCGAGAAGTTTTGCCTTGAAATCGAACCGATCCGGGAAGATGCCGTCGGCTTTGAAAATGCGGCTGTCGTCCATGTAATAATCGCTGGTCGCCTCGCCCAGGGCGATGAACCGACATTCGCCCGTCACATAGCAGGCGATTTTATCTCCGGCTTTCACCTTCCCGATGGCGATTTTCCGATCCTTCCCGAACGTGCCGATCTTGATGCAATGCTCCATATCCGGCCGTGGGAGAGCGATAATCCAGTAGTTCATCCCGAACCTCCTCTACAGCGATTCGAGCAAGAGTAACCCAATCTCAGCCCCAAAACAACGCCCCTCTCACATCCGCCAGAGGTCCTCTGCCGGACAGATATATTACATAATATTCACGGTAATTTGAGGTGCTTGGCTATTCAGCGTCGATTCGGATATCGGCCTTTGCCATATCCTGAGCACGTTGGAACAGTCGCTCCCAACCTGGAAGTTGGCCACCAGCGAGGTCATCGTGAAATTTCCGGATGGCCGGCTTCATCTTCTCCAGCTCGTCGCCGCCGAACCTGGGGGACAGCTCGATCGGAACCAGGCGCATTTCCTTCGCGCCCAAACCATGGTTCCGTATCGCGAACGTGATCTCTTCGCCGTCGTCCGTCGCCTCTGTGTATTCGACGAAATGAAACTGAAACTCATCGAAGAACGGATCGGGAGAAAAGAGGGGCTCTCCCCATACAACACCACCAGGGATAAGGCTCATCTTCCCGACCAGGAAGCCCAGGACATCTTCGCCCGTATAGATATCCAATACGGCGCCATCCAGCACGATCTCATCGATCCGCCGTTGAAGAGTCGACCGTTGCGTCATATCGCTGGCTCTACGAGGCCTTTTTCACCAGAACAACACGGACAACATCGGGCCGTGCGTGCGCCACTGGCGGTCAGGCAGCCAGGGCTTTCAAAACCGCCTTCGGGTTCGCAGAAACGACCTTCAGAAGTGCCCGTGCCGGCCCAATGGGATGGCGCCGCCCCTGCTCCCAGTTTCGGAGGGTGGCGACACTCACGCCGATCATCGCGGCGAATTCAGGCTGAGATTTATGAAGGTCCTCGCGAAGCTTCTTGATGTCGAGGGGAGTGACGTCGAAACGCCGGCTTGGAGCCTCTTCGCCGCGGTTGATCTTCCCGGCCTGCTTGATGCTCGTCACCAGCCGGCCGAACAGTTCCTTTTTCATTTCAGCTCCCCTTTCACCAGGCGTTTGAGAATGGCCACCTGATCTGGCGTCAGATTCTCCTGGCGTGCTTTCTTGTAGAGCAACAGCAGATACACGATATCGCTGGAAACCGCCCAGTAATAATTTCTCGTATCCCACCGCGTTTTCCCTTGCCCAGCAACGACCATCGAACTTTCCGGAGCCCGCCCCCGCCCGGAATAAGGTCGCCGAGATCCGGATCAAGGCTCAAAACCTTCTGGAATTCGCCGTATTCTTCGTCGGAAAGGGTTTCCAGCACGTCTTCCGTAAATATCGGGGTTTCGATGAAGATCATACGTTATGATATACGCCATTGGCGTATGGTTGGCAAGAAAATCCGAGAAGGTCGTTACGCGGCCATCTTTAGCAGATGATGGCGGAGAACATCAGGCCGAGCGAGCGTCACAACGAGCAGAGAGCGAGCCTCACCGACACCTTTGTTCACGATCCTTGAACCCCCGAAGGCCGGCGCCCGGCAGGCCGGCCTCAGGAATCCATTGAGATGCGCATTCGCCGAGCGGTCTGTTCAGTTTGCTGCGATGCTCTTGATGTCTTCTTCCTTGATTTTCAAACTTCCATGCGCCGTCTCGATCGTATAAGCCCCGGAATTCATGCCGGTGATCCTGCCGACGAATCTGTCACCGTTGTTCAACGTAATCAGCTTGTGCCCATCCGGGACGACAACGCTCTCAGCAACCGCCGGCTCCGCCCTGGGAGCCCCATTTTCGCTGTGGGTGCCGTTCATCGCGACGGCGATATTGTCATCGACGAACGCAACGATCTGAGTACCGGCTTCGAGTGTGACGTTCGAACCGCGACAGAATGCCAAAGGCCACGCGACCAGGATCGCCCCCGCCGTCATCAGTCCCTTGTTTCCGCCACCAACCCTGTTCTTCTGCGCCCGGAGGGGAACCTTCTGGCCGTCGACTGCGAACGTGTAATCGACCGAAACGTCCAACGCCCCGCGGCGGCCCCAGGCTCCAGACGGCCTCGAATTCAGGATCGTACCGAAAGCCTCCGTCCCCTTCGCAATGACCAGATTCTTCGAATTGTCGTAGACATCTTCATCCACCTTGAAGTTGACGCGGTCGCCTTTCCTGGATGCCCCGGACCGAAGTCGATCCAGCAGGATCAGCTTCACCGAATCATTCGTGGTGAGAGCTCCGGAATCCGAACTCGGCTTCACCTCGGTCGGCTTTGCATGATTCCCAGAAGCCTGGCTCCTTTTTCCCGGATCTGCTTCACTCGCTCTTCGAGGGACATATTCGACGTCGTCGTCGACTCCGATGCCTTGTCGGGCGCGTTCGAGACAACGGAGTCCCCGGCAAATAACGGAAACACGGACATGTTCATCAGGAGATGAGTGGCACACATCTTTTTCATGTTGCTATAACCTTTCGTATATAAAATAATGCTGCGGGTGCTGTATTTGAACTTCCCGATCAATTCCGACGGAGAACATCCCTGATGTTTGCGTTGATGACTGGCTTCGTAGATACGGGCGGAATCAGGGCCACCATGTTCAGATTGTCGAGAACGCTGTTCGGAATGCCCAGGGGATTCGGCCCCGTGGCTTCGAGGTAGTAGTATTTCTTGCCCTGGTAGGTCCAGTAGACGCGGCCAGAGCCCATTTCCGCCTCAACGCTCGGGGGAACGGCCAGACCGAGACAAGCGTGCCCCTGACCGCCATTGGCTGCATGAAGAAGGACGAAGATGACGTCTCCTTCGAGGCGATAGAGCAATGAGCCCAGCAAAATGGCCCGATCCTCACAGTCACCCTTTCCAAAATAGAGGCCAACCCCCGGAAGAGCGACATACTCTTGATCGAAGTAGGTCTGCTGGTCATATTGATATTCAACACCGTTCGTCACCAGGTCTATAACATAGGATACGGGATTGTTTATGGCGCCGCTCCGGGAATTCTCAAGGATGAAATCCACAAGAGATTTCAACTCAGAATCAGCCGTGCAGGCATACTGGAATACCCGTGCATACGTGGTATCCGCATAACTTCCACCCACCGGAAATGGCGGATATACCTCATGGAGGCGGTCGTTCATCGCTTTCAGATATGAGACTCGGAGACCGTTCAGATTGAGCGTGAGAAAACCATCGTTTTTGAAAAGGCTCTCGTCGGCGCTCCACTGAAATGTCACCGTTTTATCAGCAAGAAGTCCCGATCGATTCGTGATGGTCGTCGTCTTCCCGTCAGCCTCGTAGATCGAGGTCAGGGTTCCGTTCGAAACCCGATGCCGGGCTTTGTACACAGTTCCCGAAGACGTCAGGGTATCGGTGATTTCTCCGGATACCAGTTCACCATCGGCAGCCCGGATCGTCACCGAGCCGTTTCTCGCATATGCGAAGGATCGCTCAACAATCGTATATGTTCCCTTTTCAGAAGCAGTAATGATCAGCTGGGAAGCTCCCAGCCAGTCGGTTTGCCCCGCCGGAAGAGCCAGCTCATACTTGACGGTGTAATTTGCATATTTGATCAACCCGTAATCGGTTTCCCCCGTCGCTTCGAGCTCACACTTTTTCGTGTCAGAGGTTGGGCCATCCTGCGTCTGCCCCGAGCCGTCGACATATCGGACGCGAATCGAGTTGAACCCATCGCCCTCGATGGCGCTGTAATCACTGTCTCCAGGATAATTCGTGGCTTCCAGCCGATACCAGCCATCACTTCCACGGGTGACCGTCGTATTTGCCCGGATGTACCGCATGGGCGCCTGTCTCGCTCGGCACGTCGCGCGAATGCTGTTCGTCGAGGGGGCGTTTTGCGCAAGAAGCCCGGCAACGATGCCGATCGTGATGATCTCATGGGGAATACTAGATGCCTGTATATAGTCCTCAGCGGTCAGACTCTGAGAAAGCGTCGTGAGGGGGTCCTGAGGCGTCACAGGTGCGACAGGGTTTCCGCCCCCTCCTCCGCCTCCGCCGCCACCGCACCCGGCAAGCAGCAGAAGGCCTCCGATGAGACAACCGGCAAATCCGATCTTTCGCTTTTTCATCATTCCTCCTGAATTCCCATCGGCAATTGTTTTCTGCCACCGACCGAGTTCATGCGCTTTGTTATATAACATCTCATTGAGTATTTCAAGAAATTATATATACCTCGACAGAACTTTCGTTTGACACTGAACGCATATATCTCCGGCCGAACCCGCTCCCAGCAGCGTTTTCAGGACTCGGAAGCAGGAAAGACCGACACAGAAATATTCTCACGGGTGATCGAGGCCGGAAGTTCCCGCCCCGGAGAGGAAGACGTCAGCCGTTAGGATTGTCCCGATCAGGATGACGAATCAGCCACGATTATCCAGCATTCCCTCGATAAAGAAGCGCTGCCCGAGGGGCAGATCAGCCGCCGGTGGCGATTCGAGCTTCTCAGACCGTTCAGCATCCTTAACCGGGCCGGCGCAGTGAAGGAATGGTCGCAGATATTTCATTCAGATGAACGAGAGCGACATGGCCGGCCTCTTCCATGGCTTTGTGGTGAGCCAGAAGCCGGGCGGCAATTTCGTTGAGGCAGCGGAGCGCCGCCGTCATTTTTTCGGCGGGTAACTCGACGGCAGTGCCGTTGCTCGTGGGGATCGAGCAGCCGAACAGAAGATGATATGCCGGTTCCCCCTGGGCGCCGCCGTGAAGGACGAGCGTCTTGAACGAACCGAGGGTTGCATGTGAAAGAGAGGCAGGCCATTTCCCGGACGTATTGGGATTCCCCGCGCTCCATAAGGCGTTGAGGTTGAGTTGATAGATTTCACACAATTCGATGATGCTCGTCGCGAGTCGGCCGGCCAACTCTTTCGCCGTCCCGGCCTGCTGCTTCGACTGCGGTTGCTTCTGCGATTTCGGTCTATGCAAAGGGCCCGTGACAGTCGGCCTGGGTGGCGTTTTGCTGACTGGAGCCGGGCGTGCGGCATTACCGACTGATCGCTCCTTGCCCTGTTTCTGGGGAGTGATGACTTTGGCGCCCGGAAGATGAACCGTTCGGCCTGACATGTTGATCAGCTTGAGTTCCGGCTTGAGATTTGTGTCAGGCCTGGTCAACGTGCCTGTCGGTATAACACCCGGCTTCGATGCAGACTGACTGGACTGCCCCTTGACCGGAGAAGTTCTGTTTTTGAGATAGGAACGAAGTTTTTCGATAAGCCTGGCTTCAGAAACCGGCATCCAGTCTTCTGAGGGTTCGAAGATCGCCCCACCTGGGGATGGCGTGGTGCCGGAAGCGTTCGTATAGATCATATCCAGCATCCGCATCAGGTAGAGCGTCTCATGCGACAGCTTTTTCTCGCTCACGAGGAGGCCGAATGAGCGCAGAATGGCTTCCCCCTCGGCCCGTATCTGGTACGTGATCTTGTTGTCGCTGCGACTTGTTTTGATGTAATAGCCCGGCGGAGATTTTCGCTCATACAGGATCGGCATGGCTGGTTTTTCCTCTGTGCCTCCGGAGCTATATCGAAGCCAGCCGGGAACGGGCGAATTCCACGGCTGAGGCAATGTGCTCGACGCCGTCGGCGACGTGCGTCATCACGCCTTTCAACGCATGGAGAGCCGGGACCAGATACTGGTCTGGAAGCGGTGAAATCCTCTTCTGGCCGACGATGACGACTTCCTGATCCGTGCAGAGGTGATAGGAGGGGAGCGTCGAATCAGAGAGATAGACGAGCAGACGCATCGTTTCCTGCCCATCGACATGCTGAAACCGGAGTGCAAACGTCTTGGCAAGCCTTGTCTCGAATGAATACTGTAGTATATTCGTAAATTTCGTATACTCCTGGAACTTGTGACATATTTGCTCTACGGTTCTTACAAGTGCATCAACACGCTGGCGGATATGCCCAAGCCGACTCCGAGTCTCCCGGGCATTTTTCACGGCCGACTCAAGAAGGCTCAAATTGTTACGAGCCTCATGCAGATGCCCGGGTTCCTCACAGCGGGAGGGTTCGGGAACGCCTTTCCTGCGCCTCAAGAGATGCGTGTGGAGCATATCGATCACCTCATGGATGTTTTTCAGCACCGTGCCGGAGAGTCTACTGGCAGACACGAATGAGGATTTGCCCACGCTGTTGTCGTCTACGGATAATCGGACTTCGATCGTATATTGTTTCCCAGACCGCGAAATTCTGGCAAAACCGCCCTTTGGGCCGCCGGAATACCAACCGGTCGTGAAATCGCCGTCGTTTGAGATCGCTTTGTGGAGGGCCGCCTTGGCCTCCTGGCTCCAGTCTGCAAGACCATTGCAGACCCTGACATCGGATTTGAATCCCTTCAGTTCTTTCATCGGGCCGTCGCCTGTGGAATAGATGAACTCAGTGAAATGCAATCGATATATACTTCTGAGAACATCATACCGCATCAGCCTTTAGCTGTAAAGCCCCTTTGGCGAGTGCGAATCATCCTGTTTCACATTGTATGCCTTGCGCTGTGAATCGGTTAGTGCTACAATTCGGCTGTATAAGAAATAGTTTATTTTATATAGTATCAACTTGGCTACATACCTTCACAAAATGCGCCGTATCACTCGTCTGATGTTGTCATCCCGCAGGAAAGAAAGAGGCTTTAGAGCGATGAAGCACCATTATAAAGGCAGGCATCGCGGTGGCGACTTTTGCTGAAGGGCTTCAATTCGGAAGCCTGATGGGGGGAAACTGTTTTGAAGGAGCACACGATGGAACGCTTTGACATCGACGACCTCTACGGGAAAATGGTCGATCCATGCCGCATGGGGCCTGAATGGCGGTTCGTGGCGATCAAAGGCGGCTTCGAGATCACCGGTCACATCGTTCGACGGAAGGCGCCGGACCGGGATGAGATGCTGGACATGGGCGTATTGAACTTCGGGGGCGGGCCGGGAATGCCGGTCGTCATTTACGCGAGGATCGAAACCGACGCTGAATTCCGCATCACCTCGATCTGCCTCGACGCCAATGCCACCTCCGGGCCCGCTCATGGCAGACCGATTCAATGCGCCGTCACCGACGATGACGAAGAACAGATCGCTGAAGAGATCGGACGATTTCTCGACGTTCCCAGGCTCGAGGGCGGGAAGGTGGTCGAAGAGCGGGATTGGCTCGAGAAGCACATGGAAACCTTCGACGCTCTTTCCGAAACCCCGGTCATGATCGAGGAGCGGCTGAATGCATACGTTGGCAGGGCCGTCAAGCTGAAAGAGGCCGCGGCGAACGGCTGGGAACTCCATGAGAACGGCTCCATCTGCTACGGCTGTCTGAAACTCTTCACGAACTGCTGTCACGGCTCATTCTGGGCGGCGATGATCCTCGAACTGGACGGAAAGAACGTCATCACCGCCGTCAAACCCGTTCTTTACGATGATCGCCCGCCGACGTTCGGAGACGTTCGGGAATACGGGCCCATGCCCTTTGGCGACGAATTCAACGCCAGACGCATGGACCGGGCGCTGGATGCCATCACGAGCAGGCCTTTCCGCGAGCGAACCGGAAAGAGCAACGTTGAAAATGAGCTTCGTGAATCCTCTGGAAAAAAGCAATCGAACAATTGTTTTCAGAATACTACGAACCCGGGGAGAGAAAATATGGTTATGAAGAAGACTCGGAAGACGGATTTTTCTGGGTGAATCTTGCAGCTCGCCAGAATGCAGACGATGCAAAGACGCGAGACATTGTGGCTAAACGTCTCACCCCTGCCAAACGAGAGGAAATTCAGGCTCGCTGCATAGAGCGGATAAGCGATTTCGAGAACCGCCGCAAAAAAACAAAAGAGTATTAATTTTAGGCACATATTTCGGAAAAGAAACCAGGCATCATGGTTCTGATTGCCAGACGCTGAATTTGCGGCCCTTGGGAACGTCCCTTTTTTGCGGGACGTCTCGAAGCGAGAGATCGATTTCGTCGTGATGAAGAACCGGAGGCTGGGCCTCAGTTTTGGGCGGCCTCTCCGGGAGGAGCCGGGGGTTCGTCTCCTGCCGGCTCCGGGGCGTCGGGGTGCTGGCCTACGCGGCGGCCAGGCTTGGGGGCGGGCGGAGGGGCGATGAAGAGGAGTTTGGATACGTCGCCGTTGATGGTGGCTTCGCCTTCGCCGGTGAGGATCCCGATGTCCATCATGTTGGGGGCCTTCAAATCGCGGCGCAGGGTGAACGTGAGCTGGAGAGCGCCGATTTCCTTGGCATCGCGGAGCTTTTCTTCAAAGCCGCGCATGATTTCCTGACGCTCTTCCTCGGGCTTTCTCTGCATTTCGGTCGGATCGACGGCCAGAGGCGCGGCATCCAGAACGGTCGCCCTGATGCTCTTCACGATCGATTGCCCCTGAGGGTCATCCTCATTCTTCTCGAAGGTTACTTCGACGTTGCTCACCACGTGGCCCTCGCCATCGATCCCCAGGAAGCCGTGAGGCGCGGGCGGCTGTCCCGGACCTTTCTGCGGCCCCATGTCCGGCGAGCCATCGTGGCTCCTGCGCTGCTGTCCGGGCTTGTCCTTCTCCTCCATGGCCCGCGGCCCGGCCGGGGGAACCGGCGGCACGCTCAGCAGGAACGGCTTGAACTCCTCTCCCTTCCGGCTCAGCCCGAAAAAGACGAGATCCTGCGGGCGCTGGTGCATTCCGGGGGGCGAATGGCGTTGCCCAGGCGCCGCGCCGATTTCCGGCCGGCCCTTATCCTGAACCTGCGGCGGCTGAGCCATGACAGGGGATGCGCATACCATCGCCAGAAGAACCGTCAACGCGAACGTAGCTCTCATACTTCCTCCCAAAATGCTTTACCGCCGGCCCACCGGCTTCTTTCACGATATCACCAGCCCCGAGAGCTATCAATCGTGGCGTTCCGTGTCCAGCAATTCTCAGTGAGCGTTCTGGTACGGGTTTTGAGGGGAACCTCTGTCGGGA